>DATFGN010000222.1:0-24971 GCA_035249405.1 Gemmatimonadales bacterium | reverse complement strand
GATCGGGGATGATATAGGTGTCGGTGGGGGCGGCGTACTGCAGCCCCGGCTTGGGGTCGAGTTTGGAGAGCATGTCGGCGACGCGCTGCACCTCGCTGGGCTCGATGCTGAATCGCTTGCCGAGGTCCGACCACCGATGGTTCTTGAGATCCTCCCACGCTTCCTTGACCAGGCGGTAGGCGAGCGAGTCCGTCTCCTTGTGGTCCTCGAGCTGCAGCAGCAGGCACTCCCGCAGGTCACGGGCACCCACGCCCGGCGGATCCAGGGTGTGGATGATCGACAGCATGGCTTCCGCGTCGGCCAGCGTATAGTGCTCGACCGGGTCGTCCGCTTCCCGCTGCTCCGCATACTCATCGAGCAGTTTGTTGGCGCCCGCCACGATTTCTTCCAGTGTGGCGCCGAGGTAGCCGTCCTCGGCGATGTTGCCGAGGAACTCGTCGGCGAGCAGACGCTGGCGGGGAGTGAAGTCCAGCATCGCGACCTGCTCTTTGAGATGATCCGAAAGGTCCCGCGCCTCGACCGAGACCGGCTCGGTGTACTCGCGCGCCTCGGAGAGATCCCGGTTGGCCGTCATGGCTTCGGCCCCGTCGTCGAGCAGAATGTCTTCCCAGTTGGGCTCGTCGTCCGCTTGTTTCTCCTGCTCGATCTGCTCCTTCTCGCCGGCCGTGGTCTGTGGTGCCTCTGGGTCTTCTTCGGTCTCCACCATCTCCAGGAACGGGTTGCCGAGCAGCTCCTGCTTCAAGTGTTGCTGCAGGTCGAGCAACGGCATGTACAACAGATCCATCGCCTGGAACAGGCGTGGGTTGATGCGCAGGTCCTGCCGCAGGCCGATGTGCTGCTGCAGGCCGGGTTTCATGCTGCCTGCCCCAGACGGGCGCGCAGCCGCGCCGTGAGCGTGGGGCCCAGGTACCGATCCGCCACCCGGTCGTCGAACACCAGCTCGCGCACGGAGCCGGCAACTTGCACGCGACCCTCGAACATGATGTAGGCGCGGTCGACGATGTCGAGCGTCTGCTCGACGTTGTGATCGGTGATGAGGACGCCGATGCCGCGTTGCCGCAGGCCGGCGACGATAGTCTGAATGTCGTGCACGGCGATCGGATCGACGCCCGCAAACGGCTCATCGAGCAGGAGAAACTTCGGCTCCGTGACGAGGGCGCGCGTGATCTCGAGCCGGCGCCGTTCCCCGCCCGACAGCTGATACGCCTTCTGACGACGCAGGTGCTTGATCCCCAGCTCGTCGAGCAGCCGCTCCAGCCGGGCCGCGCGCTCCGGCGGCGTCAGGGGCAACGTCTCGAGGATGGCGGCGACGTTGTCCTCCACGCTCAGCTTGCGGAACACCGATGGCTCCTGGGCCAGGTAGCCCAGTCCCGCGCGCGCGCGCCGATACATCGGCTCGGCAGTGATGTCCTGCCGGTCGAGGTGGATGGTGCCCTGCTCCGGGCGCACCAGCCCGGTGAACATGTAGAACGTGGTCGTCTTGCCCGCCCCGTTGGGGCCCAGCAGCCCGACGATCTCGCCTTGTTGCAGCGCGACGCTGACGTCATCCACGACGCGGCGTCCCTTGTAGGCCTTCACCAGTCCGTGGCTCTCGATGCGACTGCCGCCCGACACGGTGGCGGCGGACGCGGCCCCGATGGTTTCGGCGCGCTCCAGGGCCTTGGCGGCCGCATCCAGCAGCTGCGCCGCCGTCGCCTCTCGCTCGGCGGCTATACCGGCCCACACCGCCGGGTCGACCGCCACCATGGCGTCTTCGTGCCACTCGGCGGGAAGCGTGACGAGTCCCTCGAGGGCCAGGCGCGGCAGCACCGAGCTCTTCAAGTTGGCGCGGGCATCGTCGACCGAGAGGCTGCCCGACTCCGGCAGGCTGGTGCCGCGGACCTGTGCCCGTACCCGCAGGAAGTCCTCTCGATAGGTGACGGCCAGCGGACCGAAGGCGGCCCGTCCGTCGGGGCCCGCGATCTGGACGATCGCGGCTGCCGCGAGCGGCAGCGACGAGTCGCGCGCATCGAACAGCGACGCGAACGTCGCGGGGAGGGGCGCGGTCATGTCGAGTCTCGCTGCGCCGTCGTGTCGGGCGGCGCGGGTGGCCGGGGCTCCAGTTGCACCCCGTCGGCACGGCCGGCGACCGTCACGCGATCGATGCGCGCCTGCCGGAGCGTGATATCGATACTTTTGCCACGGGAATAGTTGAGCGACGGCCCGGTTGTGCTGTCCCGGCTGTAGAGGTGCGTGAACGCGCGCGCCGAACCGCGCGCGAAGATGCGACGGATGCGGCTGCGCGAGGCGCCGGCCGAGTCCCGCTCCTGCGCCCAGCGAGCGGTGAGCGTGTCGCCGGCGATCCAGTCGGGATCGGCGGCACTGGCCGACGAATCGCGCCGCGATCGGGAGAGCGCGTTTCCGAATCCGCGGGCCTCGGTCAAGACCTGTTCGGGCACGTCGAGCGCCAGCGAATCCGCCCTGATGTCCTGCAGGGTGGAGATAGCATGCGGTCGGGACGTTCTTCCCCAGGCGAACGCCTGTTGGAGCTTGCGGCGTTCGACGGCCAGGTGGATGGTGTCGGCTGTGAGGACCCAATCGGCGCTCGTCGCCTTGCCGTCGCCCAGCGCTTTGACGAGCCGCACCTCGCGCGCCGTGAGCCCAAGCTCGATGCGGGTCCCGGTCAGGACGTAGCTCTGCGGGCCTTTACCCTCCACGCGAGGCTTACCGACCAGCACCCCGGCGCCGCTCGTTTGGTCGAGGAGCATCGAGTCGCCCCGGGCGGCGAAATCGCTGCGGTCGATGGTGGAGTTGCCGCCGGCCCACATGCGATCGTTGCCCTTGAAGCGGACGCGGTCGGCGACGATCACGTAGGGCTCGACCGAGTCGGCGACTCCGCTGCCGCGATACTGAATCGTCGGCCGTTGGGTCGCATACATCTCGACCGTGTCCCGGATGCTCGTCGCCGCGCGCCAATAAGTGAGATTGGGCCCGCGCAGCACGGAACCGTTGTTGCGGTTCACCGCCACGACGTTGTTGTGCGCCTCGAGCCGTTCTTCCAGCCGGTAGTAGTTCACGTAATTCGCATCGAGCGTGAGCGACGTATCGCGGATGTGCACGTTGCCCAGTAGGTCGAGCCGGTTGGAGCTCCCCAGCCAGATGGTGCTGTCCGAGAACAACGTCGTGGTGGTGCCCCGGCAATGCGCGTACACGCCGCCACCGGCGAAAATATTCTGGACGCCCCCGCCCAGATCCTGTTGCTTGGCCTGATGCCCGATGGAATCGACCACCAGGACGCAGGGCCGACCGGACGTCGTGTCGGCCGGCATGACGGGCTGCTGGAGGGCGAGGAGCAGCGGGACCGGGATCACTGGTTGGGTAGAGTGAACTGGCCGCCGGTGCCGTGCGGACGGATCGCGGTCACGTTGCGGAATTCAGGATCGGAGGTGAACCCATCGCCTTCGACATGCCGGCCGGGAGCGTTGAAGACGAACGCCCGATCGGATGAGACCTGGTTGGTCGCCTGGCGGTAGCGCATCACTTCGCTGCGCAGCGTACGGCCATCCCCCGCGCCTACCACCACACAATTGCCACGACCTTCCATGTCGCCCGAGGCCCAGTGATACGTGCCCTCGCGCGAAGTCAGGGTCGAGCTTTCCCGCCCGTCCTTGTCATAGAACGTGATGTGCACGTTGCGCATCTCGGCCTGCTGGGAGGTCTGATAGAAGTAAGCGGTATCCGCTCGCACCCGGGCCCGCACCACGCCATCGCCGGTGATGAAGTGGTTCATGTCGATGAGCACTTGATCGGCTGTGTCGGCGGCGGTGATCGTCGCCGTGGGGCGGACGGAGTTACTACAGGCTAACGACGTCAAGAGAAAGGCGTCGAGAAGAATCTCCTTGACGTTTATCCTTGACGTATTGCGCATCAAACGGCTCCCGCTTTCATCAGGTCGTGCAGATGCACCATGCCGATCACCTTGCGCCCGCCGTCCAACACCGGCAGGGCCATGATGCCGTGCCGCTCCATCAGCTCGACGGCCGCCGAAGCGGACGCATCCCCGGTCGTGGTTTTCGGCGTCTTGGTCATGATCTCCGAGACCGGGACATCGAGAACACGATCCGTCCGCTCCATGAGCCGGGTCAAGTCGCCGGCGGTCACCACACCCGAGAGCTCACCGTGGCCGTTCACAACGGCGACCGTGCCCCGCTTTTCAGCCAGGAGCACGATGCACTCGCGCATGGGTCGATCGGGTCCGATCAGGGGCAGTCCGTTCGCGAGCATCACATCACGCACGCGCAGCAGCAGCCGCCGGCCCAAGACCCCACCCGGGTGGAGCGCGGCGAATTGTTCGCGGCTGAATCCCTTCTCCTCGAGCACGGTCACGGCCAGAGCGTCGCCCAAGGCGAGGGCAACCGTCGTGCTGGTCGTGGGCGCGAGCGTTTCGGCGCAGGCCTCTTCCGCGCGTCCCGTGTTGAGCACGACGGTGGCCGCGCGGCCCAGCGCGGAGTCCGGCGTGCCGGTCATGGCGATGATCGGGACCCCGAGCCGGAGCAGCGGTTCCACGAGCCCGAAGAGCTCCGCGGACTCGCCGCTCTTGGACAGCAGGATCGCGACGTCGTCGCGTCCCACGATGCCGAGGTCGCCGTGCAGCGAGTCGACCGGGTGCAGGAACGTCGCCGGCGTCCCCGTCGACGTGAAGGTGGCGGCGATCTTGCGCGCGATGAGCCCGGACTTCCCTACCCCGGAGACGATCAGGCGACCCGCCGTGGCCCCGGCCAGCAGCACCACCGCACGCGAGAATGCGTCGCCCAGGCCCTCGGCGACCTGGTGAATCGCACCCGCCTCGAGGGCGAGCACGCGGCGGCCGCGGTCAGCGAGATCCGGCCGCGCGGTAGGCGACATCGCCCCGCTCCGTGAGATACTGCTCGACCACCGTTTCCCAGGCGCCGCGCGCCCGGAGCACGGCCTCGGCGATTTCCCGGACCGCGCCGTGCCCGCCTGAGGCGCGCGTCACGAAGTCGGCCACGGCTTTCACTTCGGCGACGGCATTAGCAACGGCGATCGGCAGCGCCACGCGCGTGAGGACCGGCAGATCGGCCAGGTCGTCCCCCACAAACGCGCATTCGTCGAAGCGGATCCCGCGGCGCGCCAGGATCGCCTCGAAGGCCGGCAGCTTCGCCGCGGCGTCGTCCTGGATCACTTCGTCAATGCCGATCTCCCGGGCACGGAGCGTGGTCGCCTCGGACTGACGGCCGCTGACCAGCACTACGGTCAGCCCCGCGTCGCGCAGGAACTTCACGCCCAACCCATCCTGGATGTCGAAACGCTTCAGCTCGACCGCTTGGTCGCCGACACTGCCGAGATAGACGCCGCCGTCCGTGAACACGCCGTCTACGTCGAAGCCCACGAGCCGAAGCCGCTGCGCGACGGTTTCGTCGATCATCAGACCACCGCCGCCTTGACGCGGGTGCGCTGCCAGACGTCGAGGGCCACACTCACGACCTCGTGCAGGGCGTCCAGCGGCAGCATGTTGGGGCCATCGCTGGGCGCGTGAGCGGGATCCGGGTGCGTTTCGAGAAAGAAGCCATCGGCGCCGGCCGCGGCCGCGGCGTAGAGCAGCGGTGGAATGAACTGACGCAGACCACCGCTCGCCCCATCCATCCCCTGCCCCGGCTGCTGGACCGAATGCGTGGCATCGAACACGACCGGCGTCCCACACGCCGCCCGAATCCGGGCGAAGCTGCGCATGTCCACGACCAGGTCGCCGTAGCCGTAGAACGTGCCACGCTCGGTGACGGCGATTTCCGGCGCTCCGCCGCTGCGAATCTTCTCGACCGCCCCAACCATCTGCTCGGGGGCGAGCCACTGACCCTTCTTCACGTTCACCGGCCGTCCCGCCTTCCCGACCGCCACGAGCAGGTCGGTCTGACGACAAAGGAACGCCGGGATCTGGAGGATGTCGGCGATCTCCGCCGCCGCAGCCACCTGGGTGACCTCGTGCACGTCGGTGAGCAGCGGCAGGCCGGTCGCCGCCCGCACCCGCTCCAGCGCCCGCAGGCCTTCGTCCAGGCCCGGGCCCCGCGCGGCGGCGAGGCGCGAGCGGTTCGCCTTGTCGAACGACGCTTTGTAGATGACGTGGATGCCGGTGCGCGCCCCGAGCGCGACCAGCGCCTCGGCGACCTGGAGATTGGTCGCATCGGATTCGATCACACAGGGCCCCGCGATGAGGAACGGGGCTGCACCGTCGCCGAACTGTGGCATGGCTAGCCGGTGGTGCGAGCCAGCGTGGTCGGGAGATCCGCGGTCGCATCGGTCGAGCGCGCCGCCCGATGGGCCAGCGCGGCGCCGATGAATCCCGCGAACAGGGGATGCGGGTGCATGGGCCGCGACTTCAGCTCCGGATGGAACTGGCAGCCGATGAACCACGGATGGTCCGGCAGCTCGATCATCTCGACCAGCGAGCCGTCCGGCGAGAGGCCGGAGCAGCGCATGCCGTACTCCGCCAGCACGTCGCGATACGCATTGGACACTTCATAGCGGTGGCGGTGGCGCTCGCTCACTTCAGTCGCGTTGTACACCTGGGCCACCCGGGATCCCTGTCGGAGGCGGCAGGGATAGGCGCCCAACCGCATGGTCCCGCCCATTTCCTGGATGCCCTGCTGCGAAGACATCAGGGCGATGACGGGGTTGGCGCATTCCGGTGCGAATTCACTGGAGTTGGTGTCCGGCAGGCGACAGACGTCACGGGCGAATTCGATGATGGCGACCTGCAGGCCCAGGCAGATCCCGAAGAAGGGCAGCTGATGCTCGCGCGCGCGGCGGATCGCTTCGACCATTCCTTCGACTCCGCGCACGCCGAACCCTCCGGGGACCAGCAACGCGTCATACGGGGCCAGGAGCTCGGCTGCCGTCTCCTGGTCCGTGAAGCGATCCGACGCGATCCACTGGACGTCCACGCCGGCGTGATTGGCGATGCCGCCGTGGATCAGGGCTTCGTTGATGCTCTTGTAGCTGTCGGCCAGCTCGGTGTACTTGCCCACCACCGCGATGCGCACGCGATGCTCGGGCCGCAGGATCCGGTCCACCATCACGCCCCAGGCGCGCAGATCGGGCTCTTTGGTGTCCAGATGCAGCCGCGTGCAGACCTCCTTGTCGAGTCCCTGCTCGTGCAGCTTGAGTGGGATCTCGTAGATCGTGCGCACGTCGGGACTTTCCACCACGCACCCGAAGTCGACGTTGCAGAACTGGGCGATCTTGCGCTTCAGCTCTTCGGACAACGGCCGCTCGGTGCGGCACACGAGAATGTCGGGCTGGATTCCGATCTGCATCAGCTCCCGGACCGAGTGCTGGGTCGGCTTCGTCTTCAGCTCGGCCGTGGCGGCGATGAACGGGACCAGGGTCAAATGAATGAACAGCGTATTCTCGCGACCGACGTCCTGGCGGAATTGACGGATGGCTTCGAGGAACGGCAGCGATTCGATGTCGCCCACCGTGCCGCCGATCTCGGTGATGACCACGTCGTGATCCGGGGCGAGGCGGCGGATGGCCGACTTGATCTCGTCGGTGATGTGCGGGATGACCTGCACCGTGGAGCCCAGGTATTCGCCCCGACGCTCCTTGGTGATCACCGAGAGGTAGACGCGTCCCGTGGTGACGTTGTTCACCTGGGACAGGGAGCGGTCGATGAACCGCTCGTAATGACCAAGATCGAGGTCGGTTTCGGCGCCGTCGTCGGTTACGTACACCTCGCCATGCTGGAACGGCGACATGGTGCCGGGATCGACGTTGATGTACGGATCGAATTTCTGGATGGTGACCTTGAGCCCGCGCTCGGCGAGCAGACGACCCAGAGAGGCGGCGGCGATTCCCTTCCCCAGGGAGCTCACCACGCCACCGGTCACGAAGATGTACTTCGTCGAGCTCACGGACTCACCTCCTCGCGGGATCGAGCCAGTCTGGCTTCGGCCATTTGTAAGTCCTCGAGGGTATCGATGCCGGGCGCCGGGGTCTCGTCGATCAGCGCCACGCCGATCGGGATATCGTGCAACAGCGGTCGCAGCTGCTCCAACGCCTCCCAGCGCTCTTCGGGGACGGGGGGCAGACGGACCCAGCGCGTCAGCGACTCGCGCGTATAGCCGTACACCCCGATGTGCTGGTGATAGATGACGGTGCCCTTCCCGTCGCGATCGGAAGGGATCGGCGCCCGGGAGAAATAGATGGCCCGTCCATCGGGCCCGACGACGACCTTGACGCGGTTGACGTCCGCGGCGAAGCGAGCCTCGAGTTTCCCAGCAGCCGTGCCGATGGGATCACCGAGGCGGAGTCGATCCAGGAGGCCATGAATGGCCGCTGCGGCCACCAGGGGCTCATCACCCTGGACGTTCAGGACGAGGTCGTACCCAGCAAACTCTTTCTTGTCGATGACTTCAGCGATGCGCTCGGTACCCGAGGCGTGGGTGGGTGAAGTCAGCACGGCTTCGAACCCGGCTTGCGTCACCACCTGAACGATGTCGTCGGCGTCGGTGGCGACGACCAGGCGGTCACAGCATTCGAGCTCGGCGACGCGACGCACGACCCAGAGAACGAGGGGTTCTCCGGCCAGCAGGCGAAGCGGCTTGCGGGGAAGTCGGCTGGAGCCCAGCCGAGCAGGAATGACGCCAAGGACGGGCACAGGTGAAGATACAAAACCCGTGCCGTCGAGTCTAGAGCAGATATCGGGCCAGCCGCGAGCATTCCCTAGGGCATGGCGTGCGCGACTTTGAGAAAGTTTTCGAGCAGCCGTTTCCCGTGCTCGGTCCCGATCGACTCGGGGTGAAACTGCACGCCGTACACCGGGAACTGTCGATGCTTCATCGCCATGATCTCGCCATCCTTGCCGCGGTCGCCTGACCAGGCGGTCACGACCAGATCGTGCGGTAGGCCCGCCCACTCGACGATCAAGGAGTGGTAGCGCATCGCCGTGAAGGGTGACGGGATCGCGTCGAACAGCTCGTCCTCCTGATGCACGACGGGGCAGGTCTTGCCGTGCATCAGGCGATCGGCCCGGACCACACGTCCCCCGAACGCCTCGGCGATCGCCTGGTGGCCGAGGCAGACGCCGAGCACCGGCACGCGACCCGCCAGCGCCTGGACGAGGGGAACGAGGATCCCGGCCTTGGCGGGGACGCCCGGGCCCGGGGACAACACGGCCGCGCTGGGCTTCAGCGCGATCACGTCGGGGACACTCAACGCATCGTTGCGGTAGACCACCGGCTCCTCGCCCAGCTCCCCGAGGTACTGGACGAGGTTGTAGGTAAACGAGTCGTAATTGTCGAGCACGAACAACATCGGCAGCCGTTCAATCCTTCAGAATGAACGTGACTTTCATGTCCACGCGGTAGCGTGTGATCTGGCCGTTTTCGATGTCGACTTTCATGCCGTTGACCCAAGCGCCCTTGATGTTCTGCAACGTCTTGTTCGCCCGGGCGATCCCGACCGCGACTGCGTCTTCGAAGCCCTTGGTCGAGGTGGCGGTGATTTCAGTGACTTTGGCGACGGACATAGCGGTCTCCTTGTCGGATGCGTTACAGGGTGAGGACGTAATGACGGAAATCGAGGTCGCGCCGGTAGCCGAGCGATTCGTATAGCGGCTGCGCGGTGGTGTTGGTGTGCGCCGTATCGAGCTCGACAGCCGTCGCGCCGGTTTCCCGGGCGAACGCGTGGGCGGCCTCCATGAGCTTCCGGCCCACCCCGCCCCGCCGGTAGGCTCGCACGACGAACAGGTCGGAAAGAATCCAGGTGGGCCGGCAGGCTATTGAGGAGAACAGCGGGTATAAGTGCGTGAAGCCACAGGCCTCCGGTGCCGCCGTGCCGGAAGTTTCGGCCAGGAACATCACCGACTCCTCGCGGGCCATGCGATCGGTGAGGAACCGCCGGGCGAGGTCGAGGTCGGATGGCTGCTGATAGAACTGTCGGTACGCGTCGAACAACGGTGCGATCCGA
The DNA here is from genome assembly GCA_035249405.1 of Gemmatimonadales bacterium. Taxonomy (GTDB): domain Bacteria; phylum Gemmatimonadota; class Gemmatimonadetes; order Gemmatimonadales; family GWC2-71-9; genus DASTHG01. Next base: position 15,008 of record DATFGN010000222.1, on the reverse strand, counting down.
TCCACGTCCGTAGCACTGGCGCGACGAATGGCGATCATGATGCGCGAATGTATCGTCAGTTGGCGGCGGACGACATGGCCGCGCGAGTGTCAATCTGGACGCCCGTATGGTTGAGGGTTAGCCTGGACCTGAAACCCGGGCCGGAGGGATGATGCGACCCGTGCGAATGGCAGTTCTGGTACTGGCGAGCGCCGGCGCGACGGGCGCTGCCACGGCGTGCAACGACACGAGCGGGCCTGGTGGCGTCAGCGTTGTTGGCACGTACACCCTGGTATCCCTGCTCGTCGGCCCGTTCCCCGCCCCGGGAAGCAGCGGGACGCTGGCCTTCACGAGCTCGACGGTCGATGCCACTATCAATATCGTGAGTCCCAATAGCGGCATCATTCACGACACGACCTTGGTCCTCACCGGGTCGTACACGACCAAGCATCTGGCGTTCGCCGATTCAATTTACCTTGTATTAGGCGCACCCCTCGGAACCGTCGGAGGCGTCTACGCGGTGTCGGGGGCCACGAGCGATACCTTATCGCTATCGGTGACCACGCCACTCGTTCCGCTGGGGACCATCTGGCACAAGAACTGAGCAGCCACAAGGAGGGAAACATGTGGAATGCACGCCTTGGCGGCCTGATGGTCGCCACCATTGTCGCGGCGGCCGTTGCCTGCTCCGACAGCGGCGGTCCGAGCGGTGGCCTGTCGGGCAACTATACGCTCGACACCCTGAAGCTCGATACGAACCCCGCCCTCTACCCACCGACGGCGACCGGTTCGCTCACCTTTTCGGGGACGGCGAGCTTCGTGGTAGGTCTGGTGCTGCATCCTCCGGCGGTACCGAGCGACAGCACGATCGCTTTGTCGGGCACCTACACCCTGGCGGCGACGGATTCGATCTATCTCTCCGCATTGGGTGGGCTGGTGACGATACCGGGAACTCAGGTGCAGAGCGGCAACAAGCTGGTGCTCAACGTCCTCATACCGGCAGGATTGCTGGGAGGCACCGGTCCGGCGCCGGTTCACCTCGTTTGGCATAAGTGAGACAGGTCGCTTGATCGTCCGTCGTGACGGGCGACGCCAGCTGCGTGCTGGGGCCGCCCGTCTGGCTATCTGGGCCTTGTGTCTGCTCCCTGGCGTCCTGGGGGCGCAATCGCCCGATGGGGCCCTCTCGGGACGGGTGACCGATGCGACGACGGGGCACCCGGTCGAGGGCGCCGTGGTGTTGGTGTCGCGCACGCTGCTGTCGGGGCGCACGGATCAACTGGGTCACTTCCTGGTTCCGGCCATCCCGGCGGGCCAATACACCGTTCGCGTGCTGGCCATCGGCTTCGCCGAGGACTCCGCGACGGGCGTGTCGGTCGCCCCCGGCACGGGCTCGGCCATCAGCTTCAGCCTGCAGCCGGCCCCTGTGGGGCTGGCGGACGTCGTCGTCACCGCGACGCGTGGACTAGCGCCAGCGCAGCAGTCGGGCGCGAGTGTCGCCGTGCTGACCGCCCAGGAGCTGGTGCGGCGCAATGCCACTACGCTCGATCAGGCGCTCGCCCTCGAACCCGGCGTCACGTTCAACGCCGGCCAGATGGATATCCGCGGCTCCACCGGTCTCGCGCGCGGCGTCGGGAGCCGGGTCCTGCTGATGCTCGACGGCCATCCGATCCTGAGCGGGGACGGCGGGGAGATCGATTTCGAGTCGCTCCCGCTGCTCGATGTCGATCGGGTCGAAGTAGTGAAAGGCGCCTATTCGGCGCTCTACGGGAGCAACGCGCTGGGCGGAGTGGTGAACGTGCTCACAGCGCCGGTCAGCGAGCAGTCGCACACCGTGGCCCGCGTGCATTACGGCAGCTACCAGTTCCCCGATCGCTTTCGCTACACGGACGAACAGGTCACGACGGCCGGCCTCGGCATCCAGCACTCGCGCCAGATCGGGAGTCTGGGCGCCCGGCTCTTCCTGGGACGGGAATCGGACGACGGGTTTCGCCAGAATGAAAACTCGTCGCGGTGGCTGGCCCGGTTGAAGCTCGCGGCTCCGGCCGGGCGCGCCCATCCGTGGGACGCCTACGCGGTGTGGGCGCGCGAGCGCGATGGAGAATTCTTTACCTGGCGGGACAGCACGACCCCGTTTCAGGCCGACACCGGCGACCTCGGGGACTTCGAGGTCGACTACAAGCTGTTGGCCGGTGCAACCCTCACGCCGATCGCCGGTGCGACGCAGCTGCTGCGCGTCGGTCCGTATCTCAACTACAACAGCGTCCGGAACCACTTCAACGACAATCAGGACTACCATCGGGCCATCCGCGTCGGCGGCTGGACCGACCTGTCGCTTCGGGTCGGGGCGAGTCATGCGCTCGATCTGGGCCTGGACGTGGCCCGCACGTCCGTGACGTCAAATTTTCTCGGCGATCGCCAGATCAACGACGACGCGCTGTTCGCCCAGGACGAGTTTCGCTGGTCAGGTACGGTAGCGGTTTCCCTGGGCGTGCGGGTGGATTACCACAAGGCCACGGGCGGCAGAGATGAATTCGCGGCCAGTCCGAAGCTGGCGCTGAGCTGGCGGCCGTCGAGCTGGATCGCGACGCGGGCATCGATCGGGGGCGGTTATCGCGCGCCGAGCGCGATCGAGCAGTTCGTATCCACGCGGCAGTTCGGGTTCCTCGTCATCCCGAATCTCGATTTGCGGGGTGAGCGCGCCTGGTCGGGGGAAGTCGGCATCACCGGCTCCCCGGTTTCCCGGATCTGGTTCGATGCGTCCGTATTTCGGAGTGAGTACCGGGACCTGATCGGCCCCCGGCTCGTGCTGGACAGCACGCCGCCGCGGGCGCAGTTCGCCAACGTGACCCGTGCCCGTGTGCAGGGCCTGGACGTCAGCATCCGCGTGCCCTTCGTCCCGAACCTGCTCGATTTCGAGGGCACGTATCTGCTGTTGTCGACGGCGGACGTGAAAACGAATGCCGCACTTCCCTACCGATCGCGCCACAATCTCTCGGGGACGGTGAGCGCGCTCCGGGGCCTGCTGGACATCGATGTGCGCTATCGGAGTACGGTCGAGCAGGTGCTGGCCTACCCACTCGATTCGCGTGGTCCGGTCACCGTCGTCGACGCCCGCGTCGGGTACCGCGTTGCGGGAGTGGCGCTGCAGGCCAAGATCAGCAATCTGTTCCAGCACTACTACGTGGACGTGATGGAGCGATATCCCGGCGCGCCGCGCCACCTGAGCCTCACGGCGTACCGGGAGTTCTAGCGCTCCGGATCACCGCCCGGATGTCCCGCGTCCACCCCTCGGCGTCATCGGGTGGCTGAAACGACCACACCTCCCGCGACTTTCCCGACCCGGCGCCGATACGCAGGCGGTTGCCGTCGCGCGCCACCTCGTAGGCGCGACGGCTGGCAGGGGTGATTTCGATCCCCACCTTCTGATTCTTGTGAATCAACACGGTCTGCCTGGTGACGACAATTGATCCCAGGCGGTCTTCCCACCCAGCCGAGCGCGTGCCGGCGTCGTGGGTGTAGCGAAACCAGATGTTGTCCGCGCGGTGCACGATTCCTTCGGCGGCGAATCGCGTTTCCTGCTCCGGCGTCAGGCGGCTCGTGTCCCCGGTACAAGTGAGGATGCCAAGGCCCAATGCCAGGATCGCCCGCGCTGCGCTCACCGCTCTTTCTTGCTCTTCCGCTTCAAGTCCCTGCCGTGCGCCCGCTCGTAGCTCTGAATGTCCTTGAAACGCCCCTTCGCGTCCCGGACCGCATACAGCTTCTTCCCTGAGGCGCTGCGATGCGTCGTACGGCGACCTTTCCCAGCCATGTGTCCTCCTCGTTACGGTGAACGATGCCGACAACAAACAAGGTATCGCTTAGACATCGTCCTCGGGGCGCCGGTACCCGATCGTCTCACTCAGCACCTGGTCGAGGGCGCCTACCAGGTGATCAGCGTCAGCCACGGTGAATACGAGCGGTGGCTTGATCTTGAGGACGTTGTGGAACGGGCCGTCCGTGCTGACGAGCACCCCGCGCTCGCTCAGGCGGCTGGCGACCCGGTCTGCCTCGTCTCCCGCGGGCTCGAGCGTGCTGCGGTCACGCACCAGCTCCACCCCGATGAACAAGCCGAGCCCGCGGACGTCCCCGATGAGCGGCCGGCGGGCCGCCAGGTCAGCGAGCCCGGCCTGCAGGTGCTGGCCGACTTCGAGCGCGTTGGCCTGCAGTCCCTCTTCGGCAATCACGTCGAGCACGGCGAGCCCGATGGCGCAGGACACGGGGTTGCCCCCGAAGGTGCTGAAGTACTCCATCCCGTTCGCGAAGGCGGCGGCGATTTCCGGGCTGGTGATGACCGCGCCGATGGGATGACCGTTGCCCATCGGCTTGCCCAGCGTCACGATATCCGGGACCACGCCTTGGGTCTCGAAGCCCCAGAAATGCGTACCGACGCGCCCAAATCCCACCTGCACCTCGTCGGCGATGCACACGCCTCCGGCCCGTCGTACGTGCGCATACGCGGCGGCAAGAAACCCCGGCGGCAAGACGATTTGCCCGCCGCTGGACAACACAGACTCGCACAGGAACGCCGCGGGCTGTGTGCCACGCGACCGGATCCGCGCTACGGCGTCGGCGACGGCGGTCGCGTAACGCTCCGACGCGCGGGGATCCTCGCGGCGGAAGCGCCCGCGATAGAGATCGGGCATGGGCACCTTGTGTACCCAGGCGGCGGGTCCTCCGCCGCCGGGTCCGTCATGCTTGTAGGGACTGACGTCGATCAGCGTCGTGGTGTTGCCGTGGTAGGCACCGTCAACGACCACCGTATCACGGCGGTTCGTGTAGGCGCGCGCGAGGCGGAGCGCCAGCTCGTTCGCTTCACTTCCCGAATTCACGAAGTAGCACACCGACAGCGGAGCGGGCAGGGTCGCCGTCAGCCGCTCGGCGTAGCGTCCCAGCAATGGGTGCAGGTAGCGCGTGTTCGTGTTGAGCACGGCCATTTGCTGCTGCCCGGCCTGAACGACGCGGGGATGCGAGTGACCGACGTGCGGCACGTTGTTGACCGCGTCCAGGTAGCGGCGGCCATCGCGGTCGTACAGGAATTGCATCCAGCCGCGCACGATTTCCAGCGGCCGGCGATAGGCGATGCTGAGCGACGGTCCGATCTGCCGCCGGCGTGCCGCCAGCAGCTGCTCCGCCGCAACGCCGCTCGCCGCAACGGGCAACGGCACCTGGGCGATGAGATTGGGATCGGGGGAGAGGCTCGTCCACACCGCCCGCTGGTTGGCGCGGCCCACGCCGGGGAAGTCTCCCTGGTGTTCCAGTAGATCGATCACGATCTGGAAATGAAGGTGGGGCGGCCATCCGCCGTTCACGGCCGTATCTCCGACCCGACCGACTTCGCTGCCGCTGGCGATGGATTGCCCGGGGCGCAGCCAGGCCAGCGCGTCCCGATCGAGATGCCCGTACAGCGTGAAGAAGGTGAGGCGCCCGCCGTCGACCGTGTGGCGCAGCACGACGGTGGGGCCATAGTCCAGCTGCGCTGTGTTGTCTCGGAACGAATGCACGATGCCGCCGAGCGGTGCCAGCACCGGCGTGCCCGGCGGCAGGAACAGGTCCAGCCCCAGGTGGACGGTGCGCCTCTCGGCGCCGTCGTTGCCTTCATCCTGGAAGGCGTGGCTCGTATAGACGAGCCGGGCCTCATCGTATCGCCCCACACCCATCTTGGCGCCGGATTCCTCGATGGCCGTGGCGATCACCCGGCCCCATCGCGTCGGGTCAGCCAGTGAGCGGAGATCGGTCAGCGGGCTGGCGACGGATAGATCGATCGTCGTGGCGTTGTAGAGCAGATCCGCGGCGACCAAGGGGCCGAGTTCCTCGGGGTGGTCGCGCAGCCAGCGGGCCACCGCCACGCTGGAGGGCACCGGCGGCAGCCCACATGCCTCCCGGATCATGTACCCGGCCAGCCGGGGCGGCAGCCGGTCCAGGCGTTGCAGCGCCTCCCAGGCCGGGGCCTCGCTGATCGTGAGGTAGGCGTTTTCCGGGAGCGCGGCTCGCTGCACGGCGGCGTTCACGACACTCACAGCGAGCCGCGTGGCGATGAGCCCGTCCAGTAGATCGAGCTCGGCATCCTCCAGCGGACGCACGGCATGGTAGCCCGCTGCGACACGCGCGACGGCCGCCGCGGGATCGGGCTTCCCCGGCGCGGCGTAGGCGGCCGCGATCGCGAGGTCGCACACCTGCACGCTGTGCACGAGGTCGCCGAAGTCGATCGCCCCGGTGACGCGCCGGGACCAGGCATCGTCGCCGCGCACTAGCAGGTTGTAGTCGTTGGCGTCGTTGTAGATCAGACTGGAGCGCAGCTCACTCAAGAACGGGATCACCTCGCTCTCGAACCGGTCGAGTACTCGCTCGACGAGCACGCGCCGCGCCGGATCGGTCACCTTGTCCAGGTGCCCGCGGATCCAGCCGGCGCGGACGAGATCCCACTTCAATTCGCGCCGCGCGGCCGGATGATCGAATCCTTCGAGTCCGGTGTCGAGTTGGGCGATCACCCGGCCGAGGCTCTCGAGCAGCTCGGGACTGTGCGGTCGCACTTCCGCCAGCAGCATCCCCGGGACCCAGGTGAGCAGGCGGGCGTAGTGCGTCTCCCCTGCTTCGCTTGTGAGTGTGACCACCTCCGCCCCGTCCACGGCGGGCAGCACCCGCGGCAGGGCGACGCTGGGAGCGCGTTCCGCCAGCCGGCGCAACGCCAGGTGCTGCAGCTCGAGGACCTCGCGATCCTCGCCGGTGTGGGAAATCTTGAGGACCCCGCGCCCGCCGTCGGCGAAGCGCACCAGGTAGTTCTGGTCCCGCTCGCTCGGCAACGGGCGAGCGGTGCCGCGCTTGCCGAAGCGGCGCGCGGCGATGTCCTCGGCTGCGGAGGCGCCGAACGTCGGCTGCCGGTACGTGATGCTGAGCGTCACACGTCGCAGATCGCCACGGCATCCCGCAGCGAACGAAGTGGCTCGCGGCTGGGCACGAACTCGTGCGCCACGTATCCCGCGAACCCGGTATCGGCGATCGCCCGGGCGACCGAGCGGTAGTTCAGCTCCTGGGTGTCGTCGATCTCGTGCCGTCCCGGCACCCCGCCCGTGTGAAAATGTCCGATCCGGGTGATGTGCTCGCGGATGGTGCGGATCACGTCGCCTTCCATGATCTGCATGTGGTAGATGTCGTACAGCAGCTTCACGCGGGGCGAGCCGACCCCGTCGATCACCGCGGCGCCGAAGGCCGTATGATCGCCTTGGTAGTCTTTGTGATCGACTTTGCTGTTCAGGAGCTCGACGACCACGGTGACCCCGTGCTGCTCCGCCACCGGCGCGATGGTGCGCAGCCCCTCGATGCAGGCGGCCATGCCGTCGGCGTCGGAGCGACCGCCGCGGTTGCCGAACATCGCGATGACACTGGGGACGCCGGCGCTGGCCGCGCGCGGGATCGTTTCGCGCAGCTCGCGCAGCAACATCGGATGGTTGGCGCGGTCATTGAACCCGGTCGCGATAAAATCGCGCCGGACGGTGGGATAGCCGAGCGACGCCACGAGGCCGGCTTCGCGTACCACGGGCCATTCATCGGGCTGCAACAGATCGATGGCGACGATGCCCAGCGCCTTGGCGGCCCGGCACAATTCCGGGAGTGGCATGCTGCCGTAGGTCCAACGGGACACGGACTGCTTCAGGCGTCCCGGCCGGCGCTGCTCGACGGATCTGGCGTGGGCGAGTCGAAACGCGGGCGTGGTGGCGAGCGCAATGGCCCCAGCGGAGGCGGCCAACAGCTCGCGCCTGGTGATGCAAGAGTTCCGGGAAGTCATCGATCCTCGATGTGATTGCGTTGACCGGGTACAGGCGAAAACTGTATCGATGGCGCGCGTCCCGTAAGGAGTCGGCGCCTGTGGAGTCGCTGATCAGTTGCAGCGGTGCAACGGTCTAGCGACCGATGTCCTCGTTCCAGAGACTGGGGCGGGCGGCAATGAAGCTCAACATGAGATCCCGGCAGCGCGCGTCGTCCAACACCCGGACCGTGACGCCCCGGCTGCGCAGCAGCTCTTCTTCGCCCTGAAAGGTCCGGTTCTCGCCCACGACGACCTCGGGTATGCCGTAGAGGAGCACCGCACCGGTGCACATGGCGCACGGGGAGAGCGTCGTGTACAGCGTCGCTGCCCGGTACACGGTCGCGGGTTGTCGGCCGGCCTGCTCGAGCGCGTCCATCTCGGCATGCAAGACCGTACTGCCCTGCTGCACGCGCCGGTTGTGCCCCCGTCCGATGATCCGGCCTTCGTGCACGAGTGCCGAGCCGATGGGGATCCCGCCCTCTGCGAGCCCGCGCACCGCTTCCTCGAAGGCGGCGTGAAGAAACTCGGCGTCGCGCTCGAGGCTCACGCGGCGTCGAGGACGCGACGGGCTTCCTGTACGAGGACGGCGTTGCTCTCGGCCATCGCGCCATCCGGCAGGGTCAGCGTGTCTTCGAAGCCGACTCGCGTACCGTGGCCCCGAGCGGCGGCTTCCGCGATCAGTGGCCAGGCCGTGCGGTCGACGCCGTGCAGGATCCAGGGGAGTGTGATCCCGGCACGAGCCAGGATCGATTCGATCTCTCCCACGGTCGCGAGTGCCGTGGGAAGCTCCTGTGCCTGGGGCTCGACCAAGGCGCGCAGGCATTTGCCGGCGAGCCCGCTCGTGGCCAGGCGTTCGGCGGCAATGGTATTGGCGGTGCCTGCTTCGATCCCGATCCCTTTGGACAGCAGCAGCGTGGCGAGGAGCTCGGATCCGGGTTCATCGAAATTGACGGAGGCAAAGTCGGGTAGGACGGTCCAGGCCGACACCAAACGATGGCGTTGCTCAGTGTGCGGGACGATCCATGCTCCGGTGCTCACCCCGACCGGAATTCCCGGGACCGCGGCCCGCAGCGCGCTCATGGCCCGCGCCACGTCGTCGGGGGCCAGGCTTTCGGCGCCGCGCGTGTCGCGTACGTGCAGGTGGATCGACACGGCCCCGGCCGCGACCGACTTCGCCGCCGAGTCGGCGAGCTCCGAGGAGGTCACGGGGAGCGAAGGATGCTCTTCGCGTCGTCGCGCACCGTTCAGCGCCGCCTGCAGCAGCGCTGGACGGCCCTTCGTCGCATGACCAGTCATCCCCGATTCCCCTCCCTCGAGCCCGACGCATTATGCGGATGGCTGGGGCACTCCGCTACCACCATCGGCGGGAAAGGGGATCTCCAGGGTGGCGCCAAGTTCCAGCGCGGCCCATGCACCAGCCAGCCGGGCCCGGAGGTCGCGAACCTGGGCGAGATCCTTCTCTGTGAGTGACCGAAACGGCGCCAATCGCTGTCCCTCGAGCGAAGCGCCGAGCATCTCGTTGAACTGGGCAGCGGTGAATGGGCGTGGCTGGGCGCGCTCGAGATCGAACACGCCGACAATGCATTCGGCCAGCCCCGCTTCGCGCGGCAGCCGGACGCGAGGGACGAAGTCATCCAACGACCAGCCGGATGCCAGCAGGCCAAAGAACGCTTCGGTGAACCCCAGCACGCTTTCGACCGCGCAGTGCGTGAGGTCGTGCACAGGGAAGAAGGGGTGGACCTTGCTCCAGGTGCGGGTGCCGTCGCTGCGGACGCACGTGAGTGTGGACGGCCCGTCCCGGCCCTTGCGCAGCTGAATCGTCATGGGCGAGCCCATGCTACCGTCCCAGCAGCAGGTGTATGCCGCGCATCACCAGGTAGACGAGCGGCGCGGCGAGCAGCGCCTTGATCAGCAGCAGTCGGAGCGGCTGCCCGTGCACCAGTCGGGCGTGCGTCATCGCAGTGGCGGTCGTGCCGAGGGCCAGTCCAATGTCCCGGTTGAACGCCACGCCGGAGCTGAGGCCGATCAGACTCCCGATCAGGACTGCGACCAGGAACGCCACCAGCTCCGCGGTCAGCGGCCGCGCGTCCCCCTGGCCGGTGATGCTGCGGGCGAAGGCGACCGCGGGCGCTTCGGCCAGGGATGGCGGCACCGGGGACCGGAGCTCCCGATAGGCCTCGATCGCCGCCTGCAGGGCGCGACCGGCATCGTGTCGATCGTAGCGAGCGATCGTCGCCCGGATAATATCGGCGCGACTCCGGGCGCCCCGCTCCAGGCGACGCACACCATTGGGCTGGGCCCCTGCTTCGGCGAGGGCCAACGGGCCGAGTACGTGCGAGCGCAGAAAAGCGAGAAAGCCCAAGACCTCGAACAGCTCGCCCCGCGCGAGCTTGGTCGCCGCATAGTGGATCCAAATCCAGAATCGATCCTCGATCCATTGGGGATCGGGCGCCGGGTAGCGTCCCGGAGTCGCGGCGAGGAGGGACGTCAGAGAATTCGTGCGATCCCACAGGACCACGGGATCCTCGACACGCTCGTTCAGCGCGGAGGATGGCAGAAACTTCAGATCAACGTGGATCAACGGCGGACCATACAAGGCGATCAACAGGCGGGGCTCGCCGACGTGCTCCCCCGTGAACGCGCCCAGCATCGGTCCGAGCGTGGACGCAAGGTGCCGGCGTCGTTCGAGGATCGCGGGCCAGGCGGTGGGCGGGACCACGACCAGGAGATCGAGGTCCGAGTACTCGTCCATCGTGTCGCTCGCAAACGAGCCGCCGGCGAGGAGTCCCAGGACGTCCGGGCTGCGACGCAAGCAATCCACAATCGAGCGCAGCAGCGCCTGATGCGCCGGCGGCAGCGACCGCGGCCAATCGGTCTCCGGACGGACGAATTCGGGCGTCGCGCTCAGAACGTGAACCGCTCGACCCAGGGAGCGCGCCAGTCGGGTGCGGGGAACGGCTTCGCCCAGTAGGCGACTTCTTTGGCGATCAACCCGTCTCGCAGCTGGAACACGAACACGCATTGATAGGGATCGCCGTCGCCGTAGTCGAAGCCGGCCTCCAGGACCCAGACATCGCCGTTTCCGGTGATGCGGCGCGGCGTTACGGTGGGGAGGGACGGAAAACGACCGTAGATCGCGCGGCGGTTCTCACCGCCCACGATCCGCTCACCTGATTGGGGCCACTCGAGCACCACATCCTCGGTGAAGACCCGATCGAGTGCCGTCAGGTCTCGGGCATTGAGGGCCGCGACCAACGCTTCGACCGTCGCGCGATTCTGCGCCGCGTGATCGCTCATCGTATGAACGAGGCCACTGACTAGCGACGGCGTCGCGTACGAGCCGACCGGGCATTGGCGACGTACTTGTTGACGGGCACTGCCGCGACGACGGCGCCGATTACGTCCAGCGCCAGATCGTCAACCTGGCGAAACCGGATGCAGGACTTCCCCATGTTGAGCCGCTTCCCGGCGCGGCGAAACCCTTCCTGTAGGCGGCGCCGCAGCGCGGCATCCCCATAGGCGCCCATCAGGTAGAGGCTGGCGTAGTGCTTTTGGGCTGCAAGGGCGACGTAGCACAGCGGTTGGCCGTTGTCCGTGTCCGGATACCGGCGCAACGGTACTTCATAGGTAATGGCGCCCCAATTCATGGTTTCCCGATACCCGGCAGGAAGGTGGCGCTTGATGAGGCGACGGACGCACGTCAGGGTGGCCCGCACGTCAGGAGCGAGTTTCGCCAGATAGCTGCTGATCGTCGTCGGGGTCGTGCGCCGCATTGCGAAGAGCTCCGCCGTTCAGATCCCTAAGGTGAAGCGCGGGGCGGCGGCACACAAGGTTAGTTCGCCTTGAGCACGGCCTCGATGAAATTCAACGTCTTGATCTCGACCCAGGCGGCCGACACCGCATCCACGCGACTCGTCCCGCCGCGGTCGCCGCTGCTGCTCATGGTGATGCGCCGGCTGCGGGGCGACGCTTTCACGTCGCGTTGCACTGCGATGCCGTGGCGGGGGTCGTAGCGAAAAATCAACGCCGACGCCAGCGCCGACGGCGGCGTAAACGAGAGCGCAACGCTCGGATAGGCGTCGTCCCGGCCTGTCTGATCGCGGGTCGAGGCCTCATACCCGGCGCCGCGCAGCTCCGCTTGAAACTCGTCCAACACCGGGCGCACCACGGTCCGGAGCATCTCCCCGCACGCCCGGCGCTTGCGCTCTCCTTCTTCGTGGTGCGTGCCGCGTACGACGGGTTCCGGCTTCGCCTTGCGCTCGGCATAGGCGTGCAGGAGTGTGCGCAGCTTGCCTCCGCTTTCCTCTGTCATGGCTCACCCCGGGAAGGTTCCTGGTCACGACACGTTACGCCGCCCCGCGTGACGAGAACGGTGGGGCGGATCACACTATCCATGCGCGGATGCGTTCGATGAACCCCTGCTCCGCCTGTTGGCGCGTGAGGCTCGTGGTATCGAAGATCGGCAGCTCCAGCGCATCGGCCTGGCCGCGCAAATATGCCGCCCAGGCGGCCATTCGAGGAGTCGCCAGGTCGGCTTGATTACGTTCGCCGCGCAGACGAGCATTCCGCGGCTCGTGGTCGCAGTCGATGAGCAGTACGTGGCCACGGGAGACGTTGAAACGCGCGAACGCCGCTCGCGCTTCCGTTGGTCGGATCTGCCCTTCCAGCACGGCGATCCGTGATCCTTCCGGGTTGGCGACCAGGTGGGCGATCCAGCGATCGGTCGTCGCGTGTTGCCAGGCTTCCGGGGAGCCGTACTCGGCGACCATGTGGGCGGGGGAAGGAACACCCATCGAATCGAAGTAGTGGCAGCGCAGGCCGGGAAGGTGCTGCGCCTCGAGTGCACGAACCAGCGTCGTCTTGCCAACGCCGGAGGCGCCGGTGACGACAAGAATGCTCGGTGGCGTCAGAACTCGCGCTTTTTCATCTCCGAAAAAAAGTCCCGGCGCTCGATGTCCTCGTCTGTGGTCTCGGACTTGAGCGTGCTGTCGTAGTTGCGTTTCGTCTTCTGCTTTGCGGCGGCCGCCTTGGCGGCGTTCTTCTTGATCAGTGCGGCCAACTTTTGTTCGTCACTCTTTGCCGACATGCGGTGCTCCTCGCGCCAGGGGTGCTGCAGTATAAACGATTCCGGGTCGGTCGTGAATCAGACGTCCAGGCGCTGTTCATAGGGAACCGATTCCCCGTGCTCCAGGTAGCGGCGCAGGATGCGCAGATACATCGGCCAGCAGTAGCACGACACGCGATAGTGCTCGTTGGCCTGGGACCATCCGACATGGTGGAACCGCACCTGGGTGACTCCCGCGGCGTCGTGAAGATCGAATCCGACTCGGGTGCCGACCCAGTCTGCCCCCGCCTCGGTCAGCTCGACCTCGAAGGCCGTCGGCGGAGTGCACCGGGTCACCCGGGCGCGCCAATCGTATCCGGGACCGAACCCGAGCTCGTACTCGGTGGCGAGGACCGGCGCTCCGGTGGATCGCTTGGTCCACCATTGGTCCAAGCCTCCCGGCATGGCCACGGCCTGGAACACATCCGCGATCGGTGCCTTGATCGGGAAGTCGTTGAGGATGTCAGGCATGGTCCGGGTCCGGCAGGTGTCGCAGCCAGCGCCAGTGCGCGACAAACAGAGTCATGGCGGCGAGCAGCATGACCAGGTCTATGACCAGACCTTTGCGCGCCTGGAAGCGTCGGTGCGCGATGCGATCGGCCCGGAGGGTCTCGAACCGCGTCTGCAGCGTCGCGTCGGAAGCCGTGTCCGGAGTCTTCTGCTCGTCTGGCGCGCGGTGGGTCGCCTTGAATGCCTCGAACGAGGTCAGAGACTCATCATAGCGACCTTCCGCGGAGAGCGGATCGGAAAGGTCGAACGCGTTATTGAGAGTCCCGGCCAGGAAGATGAGCCCGCTCACGACGGCCACCAGACACACGAGGTATCCGTACCATTGGCGCACGCGGTTGGGTTTGTCCATCGGGGTTGCTCCTCCTTGCGATCCCTAGCGCGCGACCGGCGACGTGCTGGCCGGAGTCTCAATTGCAGAGACGAACACGGCGGTCGGGATGCCGACGCCGAAGATGTGAATGAGCAGGCCGTTGACCAGGACCAGAAATGGCGGGAAACCGTGCGCCGCGGCGGACAGCGGTAGGACGACGCCGTTCATGACGGCGTAGACGATCAGGCCATACATCGCCCCGTAGGCAAACGGGCGGGTGGTGAGAAAGCGCAGTCGACGACTGACCAGATAGAACGTGACCACGATCCCGGTGGCGATGAAAAAGTGGAGTCCGAATCCCAGCGCGGCCGTCGCCAGCCCACCGGCGAACGCGCGGCGGCCGAGCAGCCCGCTGGCGATGCTGTGAAGGATCCGGAGCGGGGTGACACGGTAGCGCAGCCAGTAGAACACGATGCCATCGAGCAGGTCGAAGCTGCCCACCGTCATTGCACCCCAGGCAATCGCTGGAATCGGTCGCACGATCAGGCCGCAGGCTTGGGCGAAGTTCGGTAAAGCACGTGACGGACGCCCTCGTGATCGATGTCGCGCTCGTAGACCATCCCGATCTTGGTCATGACGTGTCGAGAACCGTGGTTCGTGGGCAACGTCAACGCAATGAGTGACGGCACGCCGATCGGGGCCTCGGCGTACCGCCGGCAGGCCGCGGCGATCTCCGTTGCGAGTCCCCGACCCCAGTAAGTCGGGAGAAACCCGTAGCCGACCTCGACCTCATCGACGCCATCGATCGGGAGGTGGCGCAGACAGGCCCGACCCGCGAGCTGACCGTGCGGCTTGTCCCGGAGCACCCACAGGCCGAACCCATACTCCGTCCAGTGCGCCAGATTGCGTGCCAGGTACGCCTCGGTCTGTGCCGAATCGCGGACGCCACCCAGGTGGGCCATGTACTCGGGGTTCGTGTCCATCAGACGGATCGCATCGAGATGAGCAGGAGTCAGGCGTTCGGCGGAGAGTCGGGCCGTCTCGAAGTCGTCCGGGAACGCCACGGCTCAGCGGCCGGTGGCACGGTCGTACGGGATGATGTGCTCCCATTCGCTCGCATCACTGCGCGCCACCACCGCCACCACCGGGTCGGTCGTGCTCAAATTGAACACTTCGTGCGGGATGCCGGGCTCGATGAAAATGAGATCCCCGGCCTGGTTGTCGACGGCATGCCGCAGGCCGGGGCCGTACTCGTGGCGCAC
>DATFGN010000221.1:0-2915 GCA_035249405.1 Gemmatimonadales bacterium | reverse complement strand
AGCGTGGCCCAGATCCGGCGGCGTGGGTGTTGAGTCGCGTCTTTGCCCGGTTGCGCGCCCGCGAGTTCCCGGCGCTCGACCGCAAGCGCCTGATCTATCTCGACTACACCGGCGCCGCGCTGCCCTCGCAAAGCCAGCTTCGCACCCATCGGGCGCTCGTCGCTCGCTCTCTGCTCGGCAATCCCCACGCCGACCATGCCCCCTCGCGCGCCAGCACGGCGATCATCGAGGCCGCGCGCGCGGCGACGTTGCGGTTTCTCGATGCCGATCCGGCGGAGTACAGCGTCTGCTTCACCGCCAACGCCTCGGCAGCCGCGAAGCTCGTGGGGGAGGGATTTCAGTTCGGCGCGCATGGCGCGCTCGCCTTGAGCGCCGACAACCACAACTCGATCAACGGGCTGCGCGAGTATGCCGCACGCGCCGGTGCGACCCTCCTGACCCTCCCGCTCGACCGTGAGCTCAGGTTGTCGGAACCCGAGCGACACCTGAAAGCACACGTCCGGCGCGGCTCGCGGCTGTTGGCCGTGCCCGCGCAGTCGAATTTCTCTGGGGTGCAGCATCCGTTGTCCATCGTCGCTGCCGCGCAGCGCCTGGGGTTTGCCGTGCTGCTCGACGCGGCAGCGTACGTACCCTCGAGCGCCTTGAGCCTGCGGCGGATCCGGCCGGAGTTCGTGATCGTGTCCTTCTACAAGGTGTTCGGCTTCCCCACCGGCGTCGGTGCCCTGGTCGCCAGGCGGGACGCTCGGCAACGCCTCGAGCGGCCGTGGTTTGCGGGGGGCACGGTCGACTGGGTCTCGATCCGCCATCGGCGCCACCAGCTCCGCCACACGGACGAGGCGTTCGAGGACGGCACGCCGAACTACTACGGGATCGCCGCGCTCCAGGCGGGGTTTGCCTTCCTGCAACGCGTCGGCATCGAACGATTGAACGCTCGGGTCGTCGAATTGACCGACCGCCTGTTGCAGCGCCTGGCGCAGGCCCGTCACTACAATGGCGGTCCATTGGTTCAGCTCTATGGCCCGGGAGACGTTCGTGATCGCGGCGGGACCGTCCCCTTCAATCTGCTCGATCGGCGCGGCGGCGTGATCGCGTACGAGACGGTCGAAGCCCGGGCCCGCGCGGCCGGTGTGGCCGTCCGGGGTGGCTGCTTCTGCAATCCCGGCTCCGCCGAAGCCGCGTTTCACTTCCCTGCCGCGGCGTCCTTGCGCTGCTTTCGCTCCACCCTCGCCTTCACGCCGCGCCGCTTCGCTCGCTGCCTCGGCACCGGTCATCCAGTTGGGGCCGTGCGCGCCTCGGTCGGTGCGGCCACGAGCGAACGCGACATCGATCGGGCAGTTGCCGTCCTGATCCGCATCGCGAAGCACGAGTAACGACTAAACCAAAGCCCTGACTCAGGCATCTCAACCGGGTACTGCTGTATCTTGGGCACACACCTGGGAGGTTAAGATGAGCCGCCATGCGATGTTACCGATGCTGGCCGTGCTCGGTACGCTGACCACCAATGCCGGTGGATGGGCAGTGATCACCGTTGAAGAGCTGCCCAACGAGATAGTGGTCGGGCGACCGGTCACCCTCACCTATTCCGTGCGCCAGCACGGACGCTCGCTCTTGAGCGGGCTGAACGGGAGCATCGAGGCCCAGTCGGCCGGTCAAACGATCCGTGAAGAGGCCTCACCCGGCATGGATGTCGGGCAGTACAACGTGACGTTGACACTGCCGCGGCCGGGAACCTGGACGCTGACGGTGCGCTCCGGCTTCGGCAAGAATGCCCTGACTCTGATGCCCATCCCGGCCGTGAATGCGGGACGGACGGCACAGACGCCGGCGGCGGCGGAGCGCGGATTGCGGCTGTTTGTCGCCAAGGGGTGCGTGACGTGCCACGTTCACCCCGAGGTCGCGGGGAGTGGCGAGGTGAAAGTCGGACCCGATCTCGCCGGCCGCCGCTTCACAGCCGAATACCTGCAGCGCTTCCTCGTCGATCCGAACATCGCGACCACGCGCGGCCCTGGTGGGTTCGAGATGCCCAATTTGAAACTCGATCCACAGGAGATCGCTTCGCTCGTGGCCTTCATCACCGGCGAGCGCGCTGCCACTTCCGGGGAATAGCCCCAGGGCGCTTCGAGAGCGCCTTGCCGGATTGCGTCGCGACGAGCGCCGTTCTTCCAACCGTCCTGAGGCTGGAAAACGGGTTGGAACGGCGCTAGCGTCCTGCCATGAGACCTCCCCGGAGAACGTTCATGCGACGTCTGGCGACCCTGCTGGGAACGACCGCGATTGTTGGGATGGCCTGCGGGAAGGCGGATGATCAACAGGCTTCGCGGGAGGCCCTCAAGGACCCCCAATCCAGCGAGATGCGCACGCAGGCGCCGGCGACCTACCGGGCGCGCTTCGAGACGAGCGCCGGCCGGTTCACAGTCGAGGTCACCCGTGCGTGGGCACCCGGCGGCGCCGACCGATTCTACAACCTCGTGCGCCACGGCTTCTTCGACGGGACGCGCTTTTTCCGGGTCGTACCCGGCTTCGTGGTCCAGTTCGGGCTCAGCGGGGATCCGGCGATCTCCGCGCGCTGGCGCGACGCCGTCATTCCGGACGATCCCGTGCTGCAGCACAACACGGCGGGGACGCTGACCTTCGCCACCGCAGGGCCGGGCACCCGCACCACCCAGCTGTTCATCAACTATGCCGACAACACCCGCCTCGACGCCCAGGGCTTTGCACCGCTGGGACAGGTCGTCGAAGGCATGGATGTCGTCGAACGGATCTACAGCGGGTACGAAGGCACGCCCGACCAGGGCATGATTCAGATGCGGGGCAACGCCTACCTCGCCGATCAGTTCCCGCGACTCGACACCATCGCGCGCGCCGCCATCGTCGCGCCGTAGCCGTAGCTGGTCGTGCAGCTCAGCGCACGATCA
>DATFGN010000220.1:0-6272 GCA_035249405.1 Gemmatimonadales bacterium | reverse complement strand
CGAGAACCCCACCAACCGCTGCTTCTTCTGCAAGAGCGAGCTATGGCTCCGTCTCGGTGCCGTGGCCCAGGAACGCGGCTTCGCGGTCGTCTGCGACGGGACCAACGCCGACGATCTGCGTGAGCATCGCCCGGGTCGCGCGGCGGGGATCGAGGCAGCCGTACGCTCACCGCTCGCCGAGGCGGGTCTCACCAAGTCGGACGTGCGGGCGGCGGCCCGCGAGCTGGGATTGCCGAACTGGGATGCTCCCGCCGCGCCGTGCCTGTCCAGCCGGATCCAGTACGGCCTCCACATCACGCCCCGGCGACTCGAGCAGGTCGAACAAGCCGAGGCGCTGCTGCGTCGTATGGGCGTCGAGGGTGACCTCCGGGTGCGCCACCTTGGTCCTCGAGTGAGCATCGAAGTTGAGCCACGCTGGATCGCATGGGTCGGGTCACAGCTTCCGGAAATTATCGAGGCGTTTCGCGGCTTGGGGTTTCGGGAAGTCGCCGTGGATCCGCGCGGCTACCGGCGCGGCAGTCTGATCCTCGATCACGCGGCGCTGTGAGGCTGTTCGTCGCACTCACGCCGCCGTCCGATGTTCAACAGGCCGTGTGGGACGCCTTCGCGCCGTTGCGCCGTCGTCCCTATCCGGTGAAGTGGGTCCACCCCGACGGAATCCACCTCACCCTGAAATTCCTGGGTGAGGTGGGCGAAGATCGACAGGCAGAGCTGGTGGGGGCCCTGGGAGAAGCCGTTCAGGGGGCGCGAGCCGTGACGCTGGTGGTGCAGGGCGCCGGGGCGTTCCCGGATCCCAAGCGTCCGCGCGTATTCTGGGCCGGGGTGGCGCCCGATCCGGCCATCGAGCTGCTGGCGGACCGCGTGGAGCGCGTCTTCGCGCCGCTGGGGTTCCCGACCGAAGCGCGCGCGTTCCGCCCGCATCTGACGCTCGGACGCGCGGCTCGGCATGCGCGCACCGGCGACTTCGCCGGCGTGGAGAGCGCGCTCGAGACGCTGCCGGTCGACGGCAGCGCCGTGGTCGATGGTGTGGATCTGATGAAGAGCGTACTCCGTCCCGATGGGGCGGTGTATGAAAGGGTACATCGTGAACGGTTGTCTTAGAGGAATCTTCCGGCTCGTCGCCTTCGTGCTGTTGCTGGTCGGGGTGGCGCTGGTGTGGTGGTATCGCGCGCCGATTTCCCAGGCGCTCGGTCGTCTCGTCGGGAAGCGCGACACCGCGCTGCCCTCCACGGCGGCCGATTCCATCGGCGCGCCGACCCCCGGTGCGCTCGCCTCGGCGCAGGAGAAGCTCCAGGCGTTGGGCCGGGCGCGGGGCCCCGATTCCGTCATTCTGAACGGCAATGAAACGGCTTCACTCGTGGGGAGCGGCATCGACTGGACGGTGCGGCGCTCCTTCGATTCCCTCCGAGTCGAGCTGCTGGATGGAGTGCTGGCGGTGCACGCCCGGCTGGACACGAGACTCATTCCCAAGGACGCCCTGGGTCCGCTGCACGGGCTCCTGGCCGAGCGCGAGCCGCTACGGATCGCCGGCCCGATCGAGATCGTCCGGCCGGGCCTGGCGCGGTGGACCGTGAAGGAACTCAGCTTACGCGGCATCGCTTTCCCCTCGCCGGCGGTGCGGGCGCTGGCCCGGCAGTCGGCCGGGGCGGATTCGACCGGAGCGGTTGGCATCCGTGTCGATCCGGCGATCGCCGACGCCCGCGTGCATCCGAGCGGGCTCGTGTTGTACCGGAAGCATCGACCATGACGCGCCGCGTGCTGGTCGTGGACGATGAGAAGGGCGTGCGCGAGGCCCTGAAGCAGGTCCTGGAGTTCGAGGAGATCGAAGTCCAGACCTGCGCCTCTGGACTCGATGCGCTCCAGGCCTACGCCGAGTTCCGCCCGCATCTCGTATTTCTCGACGTCAAGATGCAGGGGATGGACGGCCTCGAGGTGTTGAAGCGCCTGCGCGAGCACGATGCGCACGCGCAGGTCGTGATGATCTCCGGACACGGCACCATTCAGACGGCGGTCGAGGCGACACAGCTGGGCGCTTACGATTTTCTGGAGAAGCCCCTCGACACCGACCGCGTTCTTCTGACGCTGCGCAACGCCCTGCAACACGTGGATCTCGCGGTCGAGATCGTGCGGTTGCGGGCCCAGGTCGAAGCCAGCTATCAGATCGTCGGATCCTCCAAAGCGATCAAGGCGGTCATCGAGCGCATCGAGAAGGTGGCGCCGACCCCCGCGCGCGTCCTGGTCACCGGCGAGAACGGCACGGGGAAGGAGCTCGTGGCCCGGGCGATTCACGACCTCAGTCTGCGGGCGCGCGGACCATTCGTGGAGGTCAACTGCGCGGCGATCCCGGCCGAGCTGATCGAGAGCGAGTTGTTCGGTCACATGAAAGGCAGCTTCACGGGAGCGGTATCGGATCGCCCGGGGAAATTCGAGCTGGCCGATGGCGGCACGCTGTTCCTGGACGAGATCGGCGATATGAGTCTCCCGGCCCAGGCCAAGGTGCTGCGCGCGTTGCAGGAAGGTGTGATCTCGCGTATCGGGTCCGGGAAGCAGCTCGAGATCGATGTGCGCGTCGTGGCGGCCACCAACAAGACGCTGGAGCAGGAAATCGCCGCGGGGCGGTTCCGTGAGGATCTTCTGTACCGGTTGAACGTGGTTCCGATCGAAGTCCCCCCGTTGCGCGTGCGTCGGGGGGACATTCCGCAGCTGGTGAGTCATTTCTCGGATCAGCTGTCGGGCACGGGGCGTGCGGGACTGAAGCCGAAAGAGTTCGAGCCGGGCGCGCTGAAACTGTTGGCCGCTCATGACTGGCCCGGCAATATCCGCGAGCTGCGCAACGCCGTGGAGCGGTTGCTGATTCTCGCCGCCGGGGAAACGGTCACGGATGCGGATGTGTTGCGCCTGGTCGGGGAAGGGGGGCGCACGGTGGCGGCGGGCGAAGCGGCGGCCAGTGGCGCGCTGCTTCGGGCCGGAACGTTCGAGGAATTCAAGCAGGCGGCCGAGCGGGCCTATCTCCAGGCCAAGCTCAAGGAGCACGACTGGAATGTGAGCGAAACCGCGCGTACGTTGGCAATGCCACGCAGCAACTTGTACAAGAAAATCGAGCGTTACCGGCTGGCGCGGGAGAACTAAGTGCCCGACAAAAAGAACCAGGATCGCGATTGGGACCGTGAGCTGGCGGAAGTCGACCGCCTGTTGAACCAGCTCCCCACGCATCGCGAGGAGGCCGCGGCGGCGGCGACCAAACGCACCCTCGTCCAGCGGGGGCAGGAGCAGCCCGCTCCCGCTTCGGGTGGTCGGATCGGGACGTGGGCCCGCGTCGGCCTCGGTTTGCTGATCGGGATCGGCATGACGCAGTGGCCCTACACGCACGGCTGCGGGTTCAAGCTGTTCATCTATCTGGGGGGCGTGACCACGGTCATCCTGGCCGGCGTCTGGAGCAGCCTGTCCTCGTGGAAGCGGCGCATGGGCGTGGCTCACATCCTGTCGCAAGGGCTCGTGATCTGGGGCATGATCCTCGCCGCGCGGGAGATTCTGCCTCGCATCGGCTACGCGAAAGACGCGGCGACCTGGTTCTGCCCCTGAACTGCTTCACTAACTCCACACCATCACCATGACCCAGAACTTCAAGAATTTCATCGCCGGCGAATGGGTAGCTCCTGCGACCGGCAACTACTTCGAGAATCGCAACCCGGCCGATTGGAAGGATCTCATCGGCTGTTTCCCCCGCTCCGGTTCCGATGACGCCGCCCGCGCGATCGCCTCGGCCAAACGGGGGTTCGCCCAATGGTCCAAGACCCCGGCGCCGTTGCGCGGGGCGGTGCTGCAGCGTGTCGGTGATCTGCTTGTCCAGAAGAAGGAAGCCATCGCCCGTGCGATGACCCGGGAAATGGGCAAGGTGCTGGCCGAGACGCGGGGGGACGTGCAGGAAGGAATCGACACGGCGTTCTATGCGGCGAGCGAAGGCCGGCGCCTGTTCGGTCGCGTCGTCCCCTCCGAGCTGCGAAACAAGTGGGCCATGTCCTACCGGCGGCCGATCGGGGTGGCGGGCATCATCACGCCGTTCAACTTCCCGATGGCGATCCCGACCTGGAAGATGTTTCCGGCGCTGGTATGCGGGAATGCCGTGATTTTCAAACCAGCGGAAGACGTGCCGCATACCGGACACTTGTTGGTCGAAGTCCTGCTCGAGGCCGGGCTGCCGCCGGAAGTGATTCAGCTCGTACACGGGCAAGGCTCCGTGGTGGGGCGGGCCTTCATCGAGGACCCCGGCGTCCCGGTCATTTCCTTCACGGGATCGACGGAAACCGGTTCGGTCATCGGCGCCACGTGCGGCCGCCTGCACAAACGGCTGTCGCTCGAGATGGGCGGCAAGAACGCCATGATCGTCATGGACGACGCCGATCTCGATCTGGCGCTGGAGGGAGTGTTGTGGGGAGCCTTCGGCACGACGGGGCAGCGCTGTACCGCCACCAGTCGGCTCATCCTCCACGAGAAGATCCACGATCGCTTCCTCAAGATGCTCGGCGATCGCGCCGGGAAGCTGCGACTCGGTCCTGGACTGGAAGCGCGCACCGAAGTGGGGCCGCTGATTCACGAGGAATCGCGCCAGAAAGTTGACAGTTACGTCGCGATCGGAAAGAAGGAAGGGGCAGCGGTGCTGGTGGGCGGGGCCACGGCGAGCGGCGGCGAGCTCGAGCAGGGCTGGTTCTATCAGCCCACGGTGTTGGCCGGCGTGAAACCGGGGATGCGGGTCGAGCAAGAGGAGATCTTTGGCCCGGTGCTGTCGGCGATCAAGGTCGGCTCGCTGGACGAAGCCGTGCAGGTGAATAACGATGTGCCCTACGGGCTGTCGAGCTCGTTGTACACGCGCGACGTGAACGCCGCGTTCCGCGCCATGGCCGACCTGGACAACGGCATCACCTATGTGAACGCGCCGACGATCGGTGCGGAGGCGCATCTCCCGTTCGGCGGCGTGAAGCAGACGGGGAACGGCCACCGCGAAGGCGGCTGGGAAGTGTACGACTTCTACTCCGAGACGAAGGTTTGCTACGTCGATTACTCCGGGCATTTGCAACGGGCCCAGATCGATACGTACGAGCAGGGAGCAGGGAGCACGGAGCCGTAGCCACTGCTCCTGCTCTGTGCTGATGTTGGGGTGTAGCTCAATTGGCGGAGCGCCCGGCTGTTAACCGGGAGGTTGGAGGTTCGAATCCTCCCGCCCCAGTGCGTGAATCAATCCTGCCACGCGATGTTCCGATGACGACACGACGCCCGAGCTGCGTTACTGTGGCGCCGTGGAACACGAGAGTCTCCTCGTGGTGCTCGCGGCCCGATCGGCGCCGCCCGATGCGGTGGCGCTGGAATCGCTCGGAGGCATCCGGGTCGTGTGGCTGCGACTGGAACGCGAGGGCCGATCGGTCTGCCTGGCCGCCCGGGTGCGTCACCAGGACCGTCTGGACGAGTTCCGGGTCCGGGTGCGGGCCTGGGGGGTGGAGCGGGGGTGGGCCGTGACTGTTGCGCCAGCAGCCCCTCCCTTGTAAAGTGAATCACATGCTTCACTTGGGCGGCCCTGCGGGAGAGCCGGACGAGCTCGCCACGTCCGGGCCCCCGGCCACCCCAGAAAAGCGCCGCTCCACGCTGGCCCGATGGTTCGACAGTTGGATGCGTTCGCTCGGCATGGCGTTGGTGTTGTTCCTCATCATCAAGACCTTTTTCTTCGAAGCATTTCAGATCGCCAGCGGCAGCATGACTGGCACCCTGCTGACCGGCGACTTCCTCTTCGTCAACAAAGTGGTGTACGGGGCCCAGATCCCGGGCACCAAAGCGCGGTTACCGGGACTGCGGCAGCCGCGGCGCGGCGATGTGATCGTGTTCGCCTTTCCGCGGGATCCTCGCCAGGACTACGTAAAACGGGTAATCGGGACGCCGGGCGACACGGTGCAGATGCGCGGCGGTCGGGTCAGCGTGAATGGCACGCGACTCGACGAGCCGTACGTGCAGCGGATCGATCCGGGGAACGACGTCGTGAATGCCGAGTTCGAGTGGCAGCGTCCGTATTTTCTGGCGCTCTCGACGGATGCCCGGCGCGCCTATCGGCCCACCCGCGACAGCTGGGGCCCGCTGGTCGTCCCGGCCAGCAAGTATTTCGTGATGGGCGACAACCGCGACGATTCGTCGGATTCCCGCTACTGGGGCTTCGTGGACGCGTCCGCCGTGAAAGGGCGGACGCTGCTCGTCTATTTCAGCTACGATCGGGACGCGCACGACGCGCT
>DATFGN010000219.1:0-2823 GCA_035249405.1 Gemmatimonadales bacterium | reverse complement strand
GGCGTCGAACTCCCGGATGAGCGTGAGCAGGCGGGCCGTGGCCGCATCGAGATGCACCGAGAGCTCGGCGATCTCGTCAGCCATGGCGAGTCCTCCTCTTCTGCTTCAGCGACTGGACACCTCGCTTCAGGGGCCGCCTGGCAGGGCCGAGGACTCACGAATGGCGGACAGGACAGGATGTTTCGTTCCGGCCCGGACGATCTCACGGTAGTCGTCGCTTGCGAAGCGCGGCGGCGCCATTCCGCTGATGCGCGGGACGTCCAGCCTGGGTTCCGCAGAACCCTGTCAACAGGAAAGTGCTCGGCGAGCTAGCTGGCTTCTCGCTGCTCAGGGGGCCTCGGGTCCGGCCACCCATTCGACACCGACGATGGCGACCCGGTAGGTGGCGGCGCCTGCAGACGTGGTGAGGCAAAACCGCCCGATACCCTTGGACCAGACCAGGCCGACGTCCCCGTCCCGGCGCCGGGTCACGTCACCGCGCTCGTCCAGCCCCTCGACCCGGACCCGGACGCGCCTGGCGTCTACCGGCGCGTCGTTGTAGACGCGCCCGCACACCGTCTGCAGGCCGCTAGCCGGCGGGTCCACCTCCCACTGTATCCGCAGGGCCGCAGCTTCCTGAGCCTGGCTTGTCCATGGGGAGAACATCAGCAAGCCCATGAAAGCTAGTGACCGCATCATTCGCGTAGTCATCCGTGCGTCACTCCCGAGCTGACTGCGAGGAATCAAGAGATGACGTAAGTGAACAGCCCTGAGAATGCCCGACTCGCCCTCCGCCGTCCACCGGAACTCGCGGCCCGGCCGGAGGCCGGCGACATGCTGGAAGCGCACTGCGGGCCCCCGCGCTCTACTGCGAGCAGCCGATCGACGTCCTGATCGCCTTATAATGCGGGTGCCATGAGGCCGTCTTCAGCATGACCCTGGCGCCCGGCACAGACCGGCTGGAGTCGGCTCGCCTCGTGCTGCGGCGGATCGCGCCGGACGATCTGCCGTTCTTCACTCGGATCCACGCACTCCCCGAAGTCGCGCAGAATCTCTATCCCGGCGGCCGGCCGCGCTCGCCCGAAGAAACGGCCGCATGGTTGCAGTACACTCTCACGAGCTATGAGCAGCTCGCGCTCGGCTATCTCGCGGTCCTGCGCAAGGAAGACGGAGCGCTGATCGGGCGCTGCGGCTTGATGGACCTCGTTGTCGAAGCTGCGGCACCCGAGCACGAGATTCGCAGAGGATGGTTCGGGCGCGAAGAAGCACCCGCTGGTGTCGCGCTGACGTTCGAGACTGAGCTCGGCTACACGCTCGACCCCGCCGTCTGGGGCCAGGGTTTCGCGACCGAAGCGGCGCGTTGCGTTCGCGACTACGCACGGGACGTTCTGCGGCTGCCGTACACGATCTCGGCCATTCTTCCGGAGAACGCTCGCTCGCGGCGCGTCGCCGAACGATCGGGCGCGCGAGCCACCGGCCAAATGCACGTGGTCGGGCTCACGTGGGATCGCTACGTGTGGCCACTCGCGGGAGATGACGCGGCTCGATCGTAGGTGACAGGAGAAGTCGACTGCCTCCACCACCTCCGTTCGAGGGTGGCGGGGCTGGTTGACCGGCAATAGGACAAGGGTTGGTGCCCCCGGGGTGACTCGAACACCCGGCACGCAGTTTAGGAAACTGCTGCTCTATCCACCTGAGCTACGGGGGCGCCTTGACGCGACGCTAGTTTACCAGACACGCGCCGGGCATGGTCATTCGGTCGTCGTGGATAGCGTCGGGGAATTCGGCGTAATACGCTCGACGGCCTCGAGATCTCGGTCGTCGCCCACGGTGACGCCATTGACAGGGTTCATCCGGGCCGCCTAGGATGGCGCCACCTTCCAAGCGAATTGGGTACCTGGTCCTGGGCAGAAGGAGGAGCAGGCGACGAAACGAGTGTGGGTCCCGCTCATTGCCCTCTCGCTTCTGGCTGCGGTTGGACCTCCGGTCTCGGCGACCAGCATCGGCGTGCCTGGCAATATGCCCGGCGACCTTCCGCAAGCCCCGCCCGACCCGAATCTGCCTGGGTACAATCTCTACCCCTTCATGCTGAGCAACGTCATCGGCGGGCCCTCGGCGAACCCGCTGCCACAAGGTCTCTTCGCCGAGACGCCGTTGCAGTTCAACCTGGTCCTGCAGGCGGGATTCGGGCCGGGGGGCCGGGTCGATCCGGTCGTCGCGCCCCAGACGTTCAACTTCTTCGTCATCGGGGACTACTGGTCGGTTCAGGCGCAGTTCGGGTACGCCCCCAACACGGGGATCTTCCACCCGAGCGACGTGGTGACGATGACCGGAGATGCCGTGCACCGGATCGCGCCGCATCCCGGCGAGTTCGCGCCGGGCCCAGCCCTGCCGTTCAACGTCGTGCTCAATGCAGGCAGCGTGGTGACCTTGCCACCCGATTTCGACGTACCCCGCGATGCCCTCCGCCGGGCGATTCGCGACGCGAACCTGCCCGCCGGCGCGCGATTCGGATTCGATGTCCGAGGCGCGATTCATGACCCCGGCCCCCATGACGACATCATCTTTGCCATCCTGGCCGGACAGATCTCCAGCCCGAACAATCCCTTCGTCGGCAACGACCTCGAGTTCTGGGTCGGCGGCGTCGGGGGCCTGCACACACCCGAACCCGCCACGCTGCTCCTGGTCAGCACGACGGCCGCCGGCCTCGCCTGCGTCGCGCGGCGCCGACGGAAGGTGAGGCCCGGCAGCTTGTAGGGGTCCCGGCGACCCTCGCGATCTTCCGTGTCCTGCTCCTTACTTCGCCGGGCCGTCGGGGAGCTGCAGCGTCAGCTTGCTCGCCTG
>DATFGN010000218.1:0-3634 GCA_035249405.1 Gemmatimonadales bacterium | reverse complement strand
CACAGCGCCAGGCGACCGTGCGCGACGGCGATCACACCAACCCGGCGCTCGGCCGTAGCGGCTTCGACCTCCCGGGCCAGGGCCGCATGCATCCCCAGGGCGCGCTCGAGCCGGTCGCTCGGTGCTGCGCGCAACTCGTGGCGGCGCGCCAGTGCGCGCCCGAGCCACGCCGGAGCGAGCACGCCCCCGCGCGCGCGCCACACGACGAGCTCGTGAAAGGTGAGTGATGCCCCGCGGTGGCGTGCCGTGATGCGGTCGAAGCCGAGGACGACTTGTGGCAGGCGAACGATTGGGAGGCACGCCGGGCGGAGGCGACGCTCCACTTCGAGCTCGAGCAGTATCTCCAGGCGGGCCGGATCGATCAGCGCCCGCAATCGGCGCGCCGGCTCCGTCGCACCGGCTAACACCACGCGCGGGTCGAGATCGGAGACCATTGCCTCGCACCGGTCCACGCCCGGCACGTCGAGGGCCAGCCAGCGACGATCCCGGACGTCATAGCGGAGCCGGCAGGTGACCCCGCGGCCGCGCAAATCACCGGACGTCGTGTCGAAATAGAGATCGCGGTGGAAAGTCCATTGCGGCGCACCGGCGCGCAGCCCCAGGGGAAGCGGTGCTCGGATCAGCTCCTCGACGGCCGCGGCAGACGGGAGGTCCCAGCGCAGGTCGGCCACGGCCCCCCTTTCACCTCAGGCTTGAAACGGCACGAACTCGGCGGTGGCACCCAGGGCGGAGACGACCGCGACGAGCGCCTCGGCGGTCGTCTTCTTCTTCAGTTGTACGAGATAGGCGAGGGACATACGCCCCCCCTCACCCGGCGCCCGCTCAGTGACCCGCCAACTTCTGACATGGTCGTGCAGCGCCGCTTCGACCAGTTGCTGCACCCCACCCACGACCTGCACCCGCAGGGTACCGTCGGGGCGGTCGGGCTCGGCGATGCGGAACTCCTGCGTGAACGTCGGCCGTGGCTCCCCGGCATAAATGTCCCCCACGTTCAATGCCCACAGGGCGAGCACCGCCACGTTGAAGACCACCGACACGACGAAGGCGAGCTCCAGCGCCTGCACGCCCGCCGCGAGCCCGACGGCGATCGCCAGAAACACGTAGACGGCGTCCTTCGTGTCCTTGAGCGTGTTGCGGAAGCGGACCGCTGCGGCCAGCCCGGCCAGGCTGAACGCCAGGGCGAGGCTGTTGCGCACCAGGGCGGCAATCCCGGCCACCACCAGCGGCAGGAGAATCACCGTCTGTACCACGGAAGCGTCCCAACGCTGGCGACGTTTGCTCAACATGTAGACCCAGGCGACCGGTATGACCAGCAGGAGGGCGCCGATCATCGCGAGCGCGGTGGACAGGGCCGCCCGCCGGTGCGCAGGAAGCGCTTCGCTCGCCGCCGGCTGCACGCCGGTTTCGAGGGTTTGGCGCAGCTGCCCGGCCGTGATTCCGTTGGGGACTTCGAACGAGACCGCCTGACGCACAGCGGGCGAGTAGCGCTCCAGCACGAGCGTCCCGCCGACCAGCACGACGTAGTAGAGGAGCAATCGCAGCAGCGATCGGTTGGTGGCGTCCATCTGTCAGATCGGCAGACGCCTCAACGCACGGCGCAGGTGACCATCATCGCGCGTTGCGTTGCCCGGGCGTCGCTGATGATGCGGTAGAACTCGTCATAATAGTCGAGCGCCTGTTTCACCCGTTTGGCCTCGAGACCCTCCTGCCCGCGGTACAAGCCATAGATCGATTCCTTGTGCTGCGTGAACGCGGCCAGGGCGGGAGCCAGATCCTCCAGAGTCCGGCACGTGGCGCGGTAGAGTCGCTCGCGCACCGTGCGGATGTCCAGTCGTGAATCCGGAAACGCGTAGGGGGTCGAAATCACCCCGGACCAATCGAAGTCATACGGCACCGGGAACATGGTGCCGACGGAGTCGCGCACCAGCACGATGTTGTGTAACCCGGCGACGGACCAATCGGTGTTACCGATCATGTACTCGAACACTCCCAGCAGCGCCATCTGACCGGGCTCGGTTTCCTCCTGGGTCACGCCCTGCTGGGCGAACACCTGCGCGTGGTTCCGGCGCGCGACTCGATCGTCGTCCTCGATGAAGAACGCGTAGCGGGTCTCGGGTGGGTCGTTCTTCCCGGGAATCACATAAGTCACCTTCGCGAGGCGAACCCGGAAACTGAGATCGGTCAGCAGGTTGTACAGGCGGTAGATGAGGTACTCTTCCAGCACGTAGTTCGCGTAGCCTTGGCCGCCGCGACATTGCACCACCAGCTTGTAGTTCTTCTGGCGGGCGAACAGGGTGCCAGCGGCCCGCTCGCGGGAGACACTGATCTTGAGCGGAGGATATTGACACGTGCGCAGCCGGAAGTGGCCGCGCGTCTGCAGTTGCACATCCAGCGAAACGGTGTCCCCGGCCGCACCCACATAGCTCAGCACGCCGGGATAATCCTTCTTGGATGTGGTATCGCGCTGCTTTGCAATCGCGCCGAAGTCCGCCGTCAGCCGCAGCTCGAGCAGTTCATTGGCGTCGAACAGCGGCGCCGTACGCGCACTGTCGGCCGGCTCCTGCCCCCTGACCACACCAACAACCGAACCGAAGAGCGCCAGCAGCGCGATTGCAATTCGTTGCACGAGCCAATGCTACGGGCCGCTCCCCTGCCTCGCAAGCAACGGCAGCCGGAAGCACGGCGCCGCTCGCCGCGTTAGACTCGGGAACGCATACGATCCAGTCGAGAGCCCTCGTGTTTGCGCTCCTCATCCATTCGGGTTGGGGAACGCTCTGCGCCGCCAGTCAAGCCCCGGTCTATCACTACCGGGTTCCACCAACGACCGAGGACGGTTGGGAAAACGGCGGCCTCGAAGGGGGGTTCGACCGTCTTACGCGGCACGACCAACACTCCGTAACGAAGAGCGTCACGTCCATTCTGATCGGGATCGCCATCGATCAACAATTGATAAGCAGTGTCGAGGAGCGGGTTGCTACATTCTTCCCCGAATTCGCGGACCTGTTCGCCGACAGCGCGAAAGCCGGCATTCGGCTCAAGCATCTGCTCTCGATGACGGCTGGCCTGTCCTGGGACGAATGGACCCGCCCTATACCGATCCTCGCAACGACCTCATCCAGATGCTCTGGAGCCACGACCGGTTCCGCTATCTCCTGAGCCGGCCTTTGGTGGCGAAGCCGGGAAGCGGGTTCGTGTACAGCGGCGGGATCACCCTGCTCCTGGGTGAGATCCTCCACAGAGTCTCCGGGCTCAGCGTGGACGCCTTTGCCGAGCGCTGCCTGTTTGCACCACTGGGGATCACGGACTATCGGTGGGAGACCTTTCGCAACGGCACCGTCCATACGGCGGGCGGGCTCGCGTTGCGGCCGCGCGACATGGCCAAGATCGGAACGCTCATGTTGAACGGGGGCCGTTGGCACGGCAAGCAGATCGTCAGCGAAGCGTGGGTACGAGCGTCGACCGCACAGCAGGCACCGACGCACGATCAGTGGTACGCGTGGTGGGTCCCGTTCTTTGCCCGCTCGATCTTCAAGAAGACTCCACTCGAGCACAACGAGCACGGATATCAGTGGTGGCTGGGGTCATTCCGTGTGCACGATCGCGTGGTGCGATCGTTTCGAGCGGAGGGCAGAGG
>DATFGN010000217.1:0-8669 GCA_035249405.1 Gemmatimonadales bacterium | reverse complement strand
GGACTTCTCCAGTTCCCAGCACCGCCTGCATCGCATCGAGAAAGTCCCGCAGCCAGCCGCGGTCGTAGACCCATTCCTTCGTCCCCGGCCAGCCGCCGAACTTTTCTCCGTCATCGGCGAGCACGGCCAGGGAATGGCCCGCCGCCCGCAGGCCGCGCAGGTAGGCGACGGTATCAGCAGGCGGCCGGAACGGGATCAAGTAGCGCAGCCGCTCGTGAATCGGCACCAGCGCCACGCGATGACCGTCGCACTCCGTCCACCAGGGCACGTGCAAGCGATCCGGCGCAAACCCCGTCACGAGAAAATGCCGGTCGTCTACGAGGGCGTGGCGGACGCCGGCCTGCGCCAGGTCGGCCGGAAGATCCGGCTCCCACACCCGCTCCGTGAGCCAGAGGCCCGTTGCAGCAACGCCGAAGCGGCGCTGGATCGCCTCCCGCATCCAACCGATCTGCTCGATCCGGTCCCGGTGCGGCAAGGCGATCAGGACCGGCTCGTAGAATCCGGACAGCAACAGCTCCGCCTTGCCGTCGGCCGCCAAGCGGCCGATGTGATCGACCAGGCTCGGCTCGTGCGCTTCGAGCCATTCGAGCAACGGACCGGAGACGTGCAGGGCGATCGGGAAGAAGTCGCGCTCCATCAGCCGCTCGAGGAACGGGCGGTACACGTCCCGCACGTGGTCCTCGAACACATGGTCGAAATTCCCGACTGGTTGATGGAAGTGGACGCCGAAGACGAACCGCAGGGGGTCCAGTCATCCCTCCGAGGCAAACCCGAGCCGCGTGGCGACGGGAGTGAGCGCGGCAACCGCGTGCGGTGACCCCACGGCCCGGATCCGGGCGAATGCGGTCTGCGCATCGAACGGAACATGGCGGCCGTAGAGCTCCAGCACATCCGCCAGATCGATCACGGCAGCGATCGCTTCGGCGGAGTGGTCGCTGTCCAGCGACTCGACGACCCGCACGAGCGCGCGCGCGGCGACGGCCGGTGCCTCGGACGACCCGGCGGCGATCTGGGCACGCTCGTCCGGTGTCAATCGAACCCCGAGAACGTCGGCACGGAGCGCCGCGACGACGGGGAACCGATACCGCTCAGGAAGATCCTCTACCGCGAGCTGCGACACCTGCCCCGCGTTTTCGACGGCGCGTACGTCGAGCGTGACCCGCGCCCGTCCCGGACGGTGGTACGACACGCGGTAGCGAGTGTCGGACCCGGTGCGGCCGTCGGTCACGGTGACCTGGCCGCTTTCGTCTCGAACGTGCAGCACGGCACCGGACGAAGTATCGAGGGTCGGGACGAGCTGTCGAGCCGCGACCGAGCCGGCGGCCACCCGTGCCGCCGCCGGGATTCTGGGCTTGACGTGCTCGAGGTAGAGGTCCCGGCCGGTTCCCGCTCCCGGCCGGGCGCTCTCCGCCTTGCTGAGACGGTCGAGGAGACCGGCTTGGAAGCGAGGGCCCTCGCGGCCCGCGAGATCGATGGCGCGAGCGGCGTAGCGCAGGACCTGCTGCGCTTCGATGCCGGCAATGTCGTCGAAGAACCAGCCGCACGACGTGAACATGGCGAGCGCGTCCCACTCGAGCTCGAGCAGCTCGCGCACCCGGACCAGCGCCGGGGCATCGTCCCGAGCTCGCAGGTGGTCACGGATGAATCGCGCCGCGGCAGCCAGGTCCCAGCGCCGCTCACCGTATCCATCACGCACCTTCCAGGGATCGACGAGAACGGTCTCGCCCTCCCGCGCATAGATGGCGTGCAGCTCACCCGCCAGCCATTCCAGCGCCGCACGTAGCGGCGCCCGCCAATGCATCGGACGATCGGACGCAGCGGGGGCCATGCGGCAGGCGCAATCGGACCGCCAGCGCTCCACTCCATGCGGGCAGCTCCAGGATGACGGCGCGACCAACTGCACGTCGTGTTCGGCGGGGTGCGTGGCCAGGAACGAGGCGAAGTTCTCTACGCGGACGTCCGGGCGGCTCTCGAGCGCGTGGAGCAGCCACGCCAGAGCGACTTCCCCGAAGCGATGATGATGCCCGTAGGTCTCGCCGTCCGTCGCGACGGCGACCACGGGCCGGCGCTTCCCCGACTGATCCGGAGCGAGCAGCCGTTCCGCCCAGCCCCGGGCGTCGTTCAAGAGACCACCGAACGCCACCCCCTGGGAGATCGGACCGTCGTAGATGCACAGGGCGATTTCGCGACCGCTCGTGGTGCGATACCTCCCCGGCCGGCCGTCCGGCGGAATACCTGCCACCTGATGTGGAGCCAGGATCGTGAACCGGATGCCTTCCTCGGCCAGGACGTCGAGCGTTTCGGCGTCGACCGCCGTTTCCGGAAGCCACAGGCCTTCGGGCTCACGGCCGAAGCGGCGGCGAAAATCGGCGATCCCCCAGCGCACTTCCGTTTGCTTGTCCCGTCGCGAGGCGAGGGGGAGAATGATGTGGTGGTACGGCATCGCCATGGCGTTGCCATGACCACCGTGGCGCGCCACGCTGTCCTCGTCGGCGGTGAGGATCGCCGCGTAGGTGCGCGGCGCATGACGCTCCAGCCACTCGAGCAGCGTCGGCCCGAAGTCGAAGCTCAGCGCCGTGAGGGTATTGACGATCGCGGCGATGCGGCCGTCGGCGCCGTAGCGACGCGCCGCCACCACAGCGCGATAACACTCCTGCTCGATGCGCTCGTTCCAATCGTGAGACGGGGCGGCAGACGCTTCCCGCTCGACTTCCTCGAGCCAGGGATCTTCACGCGGTGGTTGATAGAAGTGTCCGTGCAGGACCACGGACGAGACGGCCGTCGTCGTCACCGGCGATGGAGGGTCAGCGCAGCGCCGCCGCGGGCGTCCCGAGCGCGCCGGCGACGGCCTCGAGCACGTTCGGGAAGACGCCGTCCCGGTGCCACAGCTCCTCGGCGATCCGGGCGCCGCCGTCCAGCGTGCCGGCGCGGAGCGTGTCGAGCAGTCGCGTCGTGTCGTCGCAATGGAGCCGGAAGCGGCGATCGGCATAGTCCGGCACCGCGCCCGTCGAGATGATGAACTGCCAGTCGGACGCCTGGGCCAGCAGCAGCTCTCGAGCCGCCTGCGCCAGGATTGGTCGCGCCGCCGGCAACGCAAGGGCCGCGGGCGCGGCATTCCAGAACGCGTCCTCCAGCGGCCACAGGCGGTCCCACATCCACTGGGTTTGCGGGTTCAGCCACATACTGTGGTCGCCGTTCACCCCCCACGATCCTTCCGCCAGCTGCACGGCCGTCGCGACCGGCGCGGCCGACACGTGGTGACCCGCGGTGACCGGGTGGATCG
Source organism: Gemmatimonadales bacterium (assembly GCA_035249405.1). GTDB lineage: Bacteria > Gemmatimonadota > Gemmatimonadetes > Gemmatimonadales > GWC2-71-9 > DASTHG01. The sequence continues at coordinate 5,386 of DATFGN010000217.1, read as the reverse complement.
CCGGGTGATGGCGCAGCTCACGGTAGGTCGATGCGAGGAAGTCGACTCCCTCGAACCACCAGTGGCCGAACAGCTCGGTATCGAATGGCGCCACGACCAGAGCGGATTTCACTTCCGCGAGTGAAGCCAGAAGATCGGTAAAGTGGCGCGCGTGATCGCCGGCCCGGTGGCGAGCGTGCTCCGGATCGTACGAAGCCTTGCCACCCAGATCGACATTGCCTCCGGTGACGCGCCACAGCTTGAGCCCTCCCGGCCAACGAATCTTGTGGAATTCGAGATACCATTCGTCGCCGGGATACCCCTGCTGGCGGCTCCAGACCTGCATCGACGAGCGCGGATCGCGAACCAGGGCCATCACGCCAGGGCTGCCCCGCGAAACGCGATACGCGCGATACGGCGTGCGCACCGCCTTCGTGGCGGGCTCCGTCGCCCGTTCATGCCGCTCCGCATCGAATCGCTCCGCTCCCAGCGGCACGTCGCCATAGCTTCCGAGCGGCCTCCCGGCGCTGGCCTGGTGGGAGTCGGTGAAGAAGTAGCGGAACCCCGCCTCGGCGAGGTGGGCTTCGATGCCGGGGCGAGCGCCGCGCGCGGGGCGATAGGCGCATTCGGGGAGCCAGCAGCCGACGGGCGCCTCGCCGAAGAGGCGAATGTGCTCGTCGCGTCCCACGCCGAGCTGCAGGCGGATGCTTTCGTCGCGGCGCAGCAGCGGCAGGTATCCGTGCGTCGCCGCCGAGCCGATGATTTCCAGGGCCCCACGATCGCGCAATGTGCGAAACGCACTGACCAGGTCGCCATTCGTGGACCGGAACAGCTCGCGCAGGCGCTCGAACCGGCTGCGCCAGTATTCCACCAACGGGAGCAGCGCGGCATCGCTCGAGCCAAGGGATGCCGGTGCTTCGGCGCAGGCCGTCAGTCGCTGGTCGAAAAACGCCTCAAGCTCAGGCCCGAACGACGGGCTGACCAGCTGATTGGCGAGCACCGGCGTGAAGCCGATCGTCACCGGCGACGGGACTCCCTCCCGCTCGAGTGCCCGCAATTGCTCCAACAGCGGCAGATAGGTATCCAGCGCCGCTTCGCACAGCCAGTCGCTGCCGTGGGGCCAGCGGCCGTGGTTGAGCACGTAGGGCAAGTGACTGTGGAGCGTGAGCACGAAGTCCATGGGGCGTCCTTACCCGCGTGCCCGCATCGCGAGGGCGCGCGCATAGGCCGATGCGTACTGGATGGTCGGCTGATCCCACCCGAATTGCTGCGCCATGGCCCGGCAGATCACCGACCGCCATTCATCCCGGTCGGCGAAGCGCTCCAGCACTCGTTGCACGCGATCCTCGAGTGCTGCGGGCGAGTAGTCCCCGAACAGGAATCCGGTCACGCCGTCCTGGACGCTGTCCTGGAGGCCGCCCACCGCCCGGACAATCGGGATGGTGCCGTAACGCTGGGCGCGCATCTGGGTCAACCCGCACGGCTCGTAGAGCGACGGCATGAGCAGCAGGTCCGCGCCGGCGAGCAGCCGGTGCTCGAGCCGATCGGTGAACGCGAACTCGGCCACGATGCGGTCGGGAGCGGCGGCCGCGAGATTGGCCAGTGCTTCGTGATAGCGATGTTCCCCCGATCCGAGAAACACAAACTGCGCGCCGGGGAGCTGGAGCAGGTCGCCCCCGAGCACGAGGTCGAGACCTTTTTGCGACACGAGCCGCGCGCTCATGCCAAACACCGGTGCGTCAGGCCGTTCCGGCAGCTCATAGGCGTGCTGGAGAGCGGCCTTGCACCGCTGCTTTCCCGTCAGGTCTGCCGCGGAATAGTGCGCGGCGATGTGCGGGTCCGTCTCGGGGTTCCAGATCGCGTTATCGATGCCATTGAGGATCCCGATGAGCCGCGGCCCAAGCGCCGTGAACGTCTCCTGCAGCCCGAAGCCGCCTTGCGGGGTGCACAACTCGCGCGCGTGCGTGGGACTCACGGTCACGACGACATCGGAGAATGCAAGCCCGCCCTTGAGCAGGTTCATCCGGTCGTACCACTCGAACGCGGCCTTGTTGTACAACTCGGGCGGCAGGCCCAGCTCGAGGATCGTCTCCGGGGCATAGTGGCCCTGGAATCCCGCATTGTGAACCGACAAGACCGTGGCCAGGCGATCGTGATAGGCCGAACCGACGAACGCGGTCCGGAGGTAGACGAGCGCCAGCGCCGCATGCCAGTCGTGCGCGTGCAGAATCTGAGCGTCCGGAGCAATAGTGGGGAGCGCGGTCACCGCCGCCTTACAGAAGAAGGCGAAGCGCACCGGGTTGTCCGCATAGTCGCCGCTCACGTCCCCGTAGATACCGGGACGGTCGAAGAAATCCGGGTGCTCGATGAAGAACACCTGCGGGCCGGTGGAGGGCTCCGCGAGGCGATACACGAATGCCCATTCGGTACGCGACCCGATGGCGACCGAGAATTGGTGGCCGACCCGCTCCAACGCGGGACTCGACTCCCGCACCATCCGGTACAGCGGCATGACGATAGTGGAATGCGCCCCGGCGTCCGCCTGCGCGGCGGCCAAACCGTGCACGGCTTCGCCCAAACCCCCGGTTCGAGCGAACGGCCAACATTCGGCGCTGAGGTGAACCGCAGCGATGCGCTCGACGGTGGAGCGCACGCTGGGAGTGGCGCGCGGCGATGGGGCGACTGATGGGATCCGACCCGGACCACGCCGCGTCTTGGTCTTCCGCTCCTCGCTCTTCACCTGCTGGTCGGCTTCCATGCGCGCACCATCACCTATCGACCAAGTCGCGTTACACGGTCGGCGGATCGTCCCCCGCCCGCTCCCCCCGCGCTAACGGAACGTAATACTGCGCGGTGTATTGCTGTACCATGCGGCGCGCGGTGAAGCGCTCGCCCGCGATGCGCACAGCATGTTTCATCCGCTCCACCCACCCCGTTGGGATCCCGCGGCTGTCCCGCGTATAGAACAGCGGCACCACCTGCTCTTCGAGCAGATGATACAGGTGTTCCGCGTCCGCGGCATCGCTATCCTCGCCTTCCTTGGCCGGGGGGATCGCCCAGCCGTTCTTGCCTTCGTACCCCTCATGCCACCAGCCGTCCAGGGTGCTGAGCTGGGGCACGCCGTTGAGCGCCGCCTTCATCCCGCTCGTCCCCGAGGCCTCCAACGGCGCCCGGGGCAGGTTAAGCCACAGGTCGACCCCCTGCACCAGGCGGTGGGCAAGGTGCATCTCGTAGTCTTCGATGAAAGCGACGCGCCCCTCGAAGCGCGGGTCCCGCGTGAATTCGTACACCTGCTGCAGGATCCGCTTGCCGGGCTCGTCGGCGGGGTGCGCCTTCCCGGCGAACACGAGGTGAACGGGGCGCCAGGGGTTGGTCAGTAGCCGGCGCAGCCGTTCGACATCGTGAAAGATCAGGCTGGCGCGCTTGTAGGAGGCGAAGCGCCGCGCGAAGCCGATCGTCAGGGCGCGCTCGTCGAGCAGCGTGCCGGCGCCGACCAGGTGCTGCGATTCCGCCTTCCACTGCTCTACCCACCGGCGCCGCGCCATCTCCCGGATGGAGCGGAGCAGCACCACCTTCAGGTTGAAGTGCGCTTCCCACAGGGCCGCGTCGTCCAACGTGTAGACTTGCTGCCAGAAGCCGGGCGCTTCGACCCGCTGCGGCCATTCTGGCCCGAGATCGCGCGTGAGCAGCTCGTGCATGTGGTGCGACATCCACGTGGAGACATGCACCCCGTTCGTGACATGCTGGATCGGCACCTGCTCGGCATCACGGCCTGGCCACAGGTCGTTCCACATGCGGCGCGACACCTCGCCGTGCATACGCGAGACGCCGTTGACGCTCCCCGACAGCTTGATCGCCAGGACCGGCATGTGGAACTGGCCGTGATCGTGACTCGGTGAACGTCCGAGCTGCAGAACGGCGTCTCGGTGCACGGTCAGGTCCTTCCAGACAGTCTCGATGCACTGCTCCACTTGTGCCAGGGCGAAGGCATCGTGGCCGGCCGGCACGGGCGTGTGCGTGGTGAAGACGCTGGTTTGCCGCACTTCGCGCACGGCCTCGTTCCAGGACCGTCCCTGGCTTACGAGCTCGCGCAGCCGTTCCAGCAGCATGAAGGCCGCATGGCCTTCGTTGGCGTGCCACACGGCCGGCGTGACGCCGAGCGCCCGCAGTACCCGAACGCCGCCGACGCCGAGGATCCATTCCTGCCGCAGTCGCAGGTCCTCGGAGCCACCGTACAGGCGCTGGCACAGCTCCCGGTCGGCCGGATCGTTTTGCGGGTGATCCGTGTCCAGCAGATAGATGGGAACGCGGCCGACCATCATGCGCCAGGCACCGACGCCCACCGGTCGCCCGTAGGTGGGAACGGTCGTCAGCACGGGCTCGCCGCCCGGCCCGGCGACGCGCTCCAGCGGCGTCAGCGTGGCATCGAAGGTTTCGTCCACCGCCTCCTGCCAGCCGTCCAGGCGCAACCGCTGATCGAAATAGCCGCGCGTGTAGAGCAGGCCGATGCCCACGAGCGGCAGGCCGAGATCGGAAGACGCCTTGCAGTGGTCGCCGGCCAGGACGCCCAGGCCGCCGGAATAGATGGGCACCGAGTTGTGGAGTCCGAATTCGGCGCAGAAATAGGCGATGGGGCGATCCTTGAGATCGGAATACGTGGTCGCGAACCACGTGCCTTCCCGACCGCTCTCCCGGGTCAGCTGATCCAGAACCAGATCGTAGCGGGCGAGGAAGTCCGGATCTTCGGCGCATTCCGCCAGCCGCGCGGGGTCCACGCGCCGCAGCATGTCGATGGGATTGTGCCGGGTGAGGTGCCACAACGGCTGGTCGATCGCGCGGAACAGCGCCCGGGCGTCGCGACTCCAGCTCCACCAGAGGTTGTGCGCGATCGCGTTGAGGCCGCTGATCCGCTCCGGGAGATACGGGATCTTGCTGCCGAGAGACGTCATGGGTGGCGCAAACTACACGGGACCGTCGCTCGAGGGGAACTCACCGCTTGCGGGCCGACGGGCTCACCCCCCGCCCGCCCTTTTTTTCCGGGGCCGTGAGGGCTTCCACGCCATCCCGCGTCACACGATGGGACACGAGCGGGAGCGGACGCTGCGTCAGCCGCTCTTCGATGACGATCGCCTGCCGCAACGCTTCGAACGCGAGCTCGACACCCGCCGGGTCGCGCGCGAAGACCGAGGCGATCGGCTCTCCCGCCAGCACTTTGTCGCCCGGCTTCACCGTGATGACGAAACCGACGCTGGCGTCCACCGTATCCTCCACGCGCGTCCGACCGCCGCCCATCGCGACGATGGCGCGCCCCAACACGCGCGGCTCCACCCGCGTCACGACCCCGGTGTCCGGCGCGCCGAACACCTCGACGGCCTGCGCCTGCGGCAGCGTCGACGCGTCTTCCACG
>DATFGN010000216.1:0-4394 GCA_035249405.1 Gemmatimonadales bacterium | reverse complement strand
CCCTTCCCCCGTCCCCTCATCGAGGAAGGCATCCTCCCGCCCGCGAATCGCGCCCCGCGCCATTTCCATCGGCTGCGCGTCCAGGGTGCGGCCCCCGATTTTCACGCCCAGCGAGCCGACCAGCTGGGTTTCCATCGGGTTGGCGAGCAGGGCCACGGCGCGATTGCAGCGCGGGCAGCGGAACGACGCCGCGAAGGTCCCATCACCCGGCTGTTGCCGCTCGGTGAATTGCATCTGCTCGTCGCATTCGAGACAGAGAAACTTCATGGCAGGGCCTGGAGCACCCGCTCCCATTCGGCCGCAACCGGCGATACGGCGTGGCCGTCCGACTGGAAGGGAATGCGCGCCAACAGCGGAATGGCGAATTCGGCCGCCAGGTCCGCGCCGGCGCTGCCGGGGAACACCGCGGTCGTGTGCCCGCAATCCGCGCAAGCATACCCGGCCATGTTTTCGATCACTCCCAAGAGTCGGATTCCCGCCTCGCGAGCGGCGCGGAGGGCGCGGGACACCGAATGCCGGGAGTCTTCAGTGGGAATGGTGATCGCGAGGGCGCCGGTCAGCTCGGGGACCAGGGCCAACAGGTCGGCCACCCCATCCGCCCCCGGCGGCAGGTCCACGAGCAGCAGCTCGAGGTCGCCCCATTGAACGTCGGCCAGGAACTCGCGCAGGACCGCGGTCTCGAGCGCCCCCCGCCACACGAACTGCTCGCCGCCGGGCTCGCGCCAGGCGAGCGGCCGGCCCGTCTCGAGCAGGAATTCCGTGGACATGACGCGCGCGCCACCGGTGCCGATGGCCGGACTCACGCCGGCGTCGGTCACCACGAGCGGCCCTGCCGCCTCGAGCAGGCGGGCGACCGTGGGACTGCGGAGGTCCGCATCCAGCACACCCACATGGTCGGGCCAGCGTGCCGTCGCCGCGCGGGCCAGCGCGGCGGTCACGTAACTCTTACCGACGCCGCCCTTCCCGCTCATAATGGCGACGACGCGCCGCACCGAACGGAGGCGTTGCTGCACTTGCGCCCGTTGCGCCCCGACCTGCTCGGCGATCCCCGATCCATCCGGGCCCGCGACGTCCCGATATGTCCGGAACCCCGCGGCTTGCCGAACCGGCCCGCTCATCGGTACTCTCCTCGGCGCATGCGCAAGCTGCCAATCCCCGTCCTGGTTCTTGCTGGTTTGTTCGGCATCGCCATGATCTGGTTGGTCGGCGCTTCCCTATCCACCCGTGCAGTGCCGACCTACACACCCCGATCCCGCTCGCAGACCGCTGCGACTCCGGCGCTCGACACCGTCACGATCGACGCTCGCGATCCCGATCGGTGGCAGTTCTACGCCTTTGCGGCCGGCGCCCTGGTGCCGCCGGATACCGCGGGTTGGGACATCGCCATACGACGCTTTCATGTAATGGTGGCGGGCGAGGCGGTCGGGATCGACTCAATCGCCTTCGAGGCGCTCCGGGCGCCACCGTCGGCAGGGTACCAGGCCACCAGTTTCGACCGCGACACCGTGAATCGAGCCATTGCGCGGTGGTATCGGTACAGCATGTTCTCTCACCTGCTGCGCCCGCGGCGGCAGATTTTCGCCATCCGCTCGCGGCTCGGGGTCGTCACCAAACTCGAGTTCTTGAGCTACTACTGTCCCGGACCGGAGCCGGGTTGCGTTACGTTCCGTTACGCGTCGATCTCTTCTTCGTGAGGGTCTTCGGTTTCTCCGAGTGGGTGCTCCGCGAGCGCCTGCCGGATGTGGGGATGGACGCGCCAGAGGTAGTAGCCCATGCCGACCGCCGCGAACGCATTGCCGATCGCCACGTTGATCCAGGCCAGGGCGCCGAGCAGCGATTGCGCCACGGTCGCGACGAGGATGTAGAAGCCGACTTCGAACGCGGCGAAGAACACCACCACGAGAAAGAGGGTCGAGGGAATGCTGTCGACGAGTGCGGCGAGCGCGGCGGCCAACGACCCCACCACCCAGAACGCGACGACGTGGAGCATGCTGTAGCCCACGATGGTGGGGAACGCGACCTGGACCAGGGCGGGGTCGCGCAGTCCCCAGAATACGGCCGAGCCGAGCAGCGCCGGGGTATAGAACGGCCGTCCGTTGATCGTATCCACGATCAGGAACCACAAGGCGACGGCCGCGGCTCCAATGAGTCCCGCGACGAAGCCTTCCCGTATCGCGCGCTTCAAGAATTCCATGACCGCTCCCGTAGAAGGCTTCGGGGCCCCAATATACGGCTGCGGGAAAACCTGGCGAGGGGAGATCGATGCACGGATTCTGGCTGTTCATCCACGTTCTCGGGATCGTCTTGTGGATCGGCGGCGGGTTAGCGACGATGGTCGCAGGCGTCGCGGCGAAGCAGTTCCCGCCCGAAACCCGACTGGCGGCATACCGGTTGACGAGCGCCGTGCAGCGCGTGCTCGTCGGTCCCGGTGCGGTGGCCGTGCTGGTTTCCGGCGTCGTGCTGACCATGCGCTACATGCGCGATGGGGTCATCCCCGGCTGGTTAGCATTGATGATGGCCACGGGCATCCCTGCCGCCGCCGTCGCTCTGGGTGTGGCCCTTCCGACGGCGGCACGGCTGGGGCGGCTCGAGCTCGATGCACAGGGCGGGCTGCCAGCTTCGTTCGCCACGCTGCGTCTCCGGCTGGTCCAAACGGCTTCGATTGCGGGCGGGCTGGGGCTGATCGCACTGGTTGCGGGTACCATCTTGCGGAACTGAGCGAGCGTGAATCCGACCATCCCCTTCGCCGTCCGGCGGCCGTGGCTCCTGACCCGAGAGCTGTTCCGCACCCGCTCGCAGCCGGACGTCGCTCGTCTGCGGGCGATCGACGATCCCGAGACGTTCGTCTGGAAATGCCTGCCCCATGCGGCCCGAACGTTTGCCGCCTGCATCACCCTGCTGCCAAAGGAATCCGCCCGGACGGCCGCCGTCGCGTACCTCTATTGCCGGATTCTCGACACGTATGAAGATCTGATTCCAGACGGCCAGGAACGGGAAGCGGCACTGGCGGTGTTCGGCACCCGTTTCGACTCTGCGGTCGCGCCGCCCGGCCCCGCCCCGCGCATCGCACCGCGGCGCGCGCGGGATCGCCGCGACCAGGCCCACGTCGTCCTGGTCAATCGCTGTCAGCTCGTGGACCAGGTGTACTCCTCCCTGACGCCCCACGCGCGCCGCAACATTGCCCAGTTGGTAGAATCGATGTCGAGCGGCATGATCTGGTCGTCGCGCACGTTCGCGGACCAAGGTGGCGTCCTGACGGATGAGCGCCAGCTGAGCCAGTATTGCCGCAATGTGATCGGCCTGCCCTTCCTGTTCGGCGTCCGCCTGTTGCACCAACAACGGACCGGTAGCTCGGCCATTCCCGACGATCTGCGCGAGGATTGCCTGATGGCCGGCGAGATGGTCCAGCTCGCCAACATCACCCGGGACATCGAAGCGGATTTGCGTCGCGGCATCGCCTATCATCCTGCGCTCGCTCAGGATCTCGTTCGATCCGGGCAGGAGGCAGGACTCCAGGAGCGGATCCGGCGCGTTCGTGAGGAGTTACTGGTTCGCGCGCTCGCCATGGCTCCTGCCTACCAGCGCATGATGGCGGCGCTGCCCTTCCGCCGAGTCAGTCTCTCGCGGGCGTCGGGCGTGCTGATGCTCCAATTCACAGACCGCTACTACCGGTCGTGCGCTCGGAACGTAGGTCGGCGCCCCTGGCCCGGGCCGCGATCGCGGCTCGCCTTGATCGCAAGCATCGCGTATCACGTGTTCGCACGCCAGGGCTCCGCCCGGACCGTGAGACGCATTGCGGAGCGGTTCGTGCGCTTCGCGCTCGAGGACCAAGCCACAGGGGCCAGGCTAGCGGAGTAACGGAGCGGCCTCTATCCTAGCCGGGCTCTAAGAAGAGGATTCCTGTGGCCGGTGAACCCATTCTCGTCATCGATGACAACGCCCCCAACTGCAAGTTGGTGCGGGTGCTGCTCGAGGGCGAAGGGTACGAGGTGCGCTGCGCCCACGACGCGAAGGAAGCCCTCAACGCCCTGGAGTCGTTTCGCCCCCAGCTCATCCTGATGGACATCCAGCTGCCCGGCATGGACGGCCTCGCCCTGACGCGCATGCTCAAGGCAGACCCCCAGTATTCCGGCATCACGATTGTCGGGCTGACGTCGTATGCGATGAAGGGCGACGAGGAACGAATTCGCGCGGCGGGCTGTGACGGCTACATCGCGAAGCCGATCGATACCCGGCGCTTGACGCGCCGGGTCGCCGGCTACCTCTCTGGTGTGACGTCGGAGTAGCTCCGGTTCAGCGACGACTGGCTGCCGAGGCGTCGCGGATCGAGCGGAATTCCGAAGTCGGACGATAGTTCGGCCAGGCGCGGGAGCTCGCCAGCTCGCGACCCTCAC
>DATFGN010000215.1:0-9796 GCA_035249405.1 Gemmatimonadales bacterium | reverse complement strand
TTCGCGTTGAGAATCGCGTAGCGGGTGGCCTCGGTGAGCCCGTCGGGTCCCATCATGGCGATGTAGGCCCAGGAGATGGGCAGAATGGAGGCGCTGCCCCACGGCGCCGAGGAGACCGTGCCACAGGTCTGGGGATGCGCCAACGGTACCACCGGATGGTCAGGAAGAAACGGCACCAGGTGGCGGGCCACCCCGATCGGGCCCATGCCGGGGCCGCCGCCGCCGTGGGGGATACAGAACGTCTTGTGCAGGTTCAGATGGCACACATCGGCGCCGATGTCGGCCGGCCGGCACAGCCCGACCTGCGCGTTCAGGTTCGCCCCATCCATGTAGACCTGGCCGCCGTGCTCGTGGACGACGCGGCACACCTCGCGGATCGTCGCCTCGAACACGCCGTGCGTCGACGGATAGGTCACCATCAGGGCCGCCAGCGTCGCCGCGTATTGCTGCGCTTTGGCGCGTAAATCGGCGAGATCGATGTTGCCCTGGGCGTCCGTCTTCACGACGACGACCTGCATCCCCGCCATCACCGCGCTGGCGGGATTCGTCCCGTGCGCCGATTGCGGGATGAGACACGTGATGCGTTTGGTGTCGCCGCGGGCGCGATGGTAGGCGCGGATCACGAGCAGTCCCGCGAACTCGCCCTGCGATCCGGCGTTGGGCTGCAGCGATACCGCCGCGAACCCCGTGATCTCGGCCAGCTGATCCTCGAGCTGGCGGAACAGCATCTGGTATCCCTGTGCCTGGGACAGCGGCGCAAACGGATGCAGCCGGTTGAACTCGCGCCATGACACCGGAGCCATTTCGGTCGTGGCGTTGAGTTTGAGGGTGCAGGAACCCAGCGGGATCATCGCCGAGGTGAGCGAGAGATCGCGTGCCTCGAGACGCTTGAGATAGCGCAGCATCTCGGTTTCGGAGCGGTAGCGCTGAAACACGGGATGCGTGAGGTAGCCGGAGCGTCGTTGCTGCGCGGCCGGGATCGCGGTCTCGGGACGGGCGCCGGCCTTGTCCACGATGTAGGGCAGGCCCTCATTGAGCGAGAAGACGGCGATCAAATCGGTCAGATCGCCGGCTGTCACCGTTTCGTCCAGCGCCATGACGATGCGATTGGGCGGGAGCGCGCGGAGGTTGATGCGCCGCGCCCACGCGGCGTCGAGCACGCGCGGCAGGGCCCACGGCTCGACTTCGACACAGACCGTATCGAAGAACGCTTCGTGCACCACCCGGAATCCCATCCGCTGCAGAGCCTTGGCGAGCAGCGTTGCGCACGCATGGACCCGCTCGGCGATACGGCGCAGGCCATCGGGGCCGTGATACACGGCGTACATGCCCGCCATGACGGCGAGCAGGACCTGCGCCGTGCAGATGTTGCTGGTCGCTTTTTCGCGACGGATATGCTGTTCCCGGGTCTGCAACGCCATGCGCAGCGCGGGGCGCCCGGCGCGATCCTTGGAGACCCCGATGATGCGGCCCGGCAGGTGACGCTTGTACGCGTCGCGCGTCGCGAAGAACGCCGCATGCGGGCCGCCGTAGCCCATAGGCACGCCGAAACGTTGGCTGTTGCCGACCGCCATGTCGGCGCCCCACTCGCCCGGCGGGACGAGCACCGTCAACGCGAGGAGATCGGTCGCCGCCGTCACCAGAGCGCCGGCTGCGTGGGCGCGCTCGCACAGGCTGCGAAAATCGCGGATCCGTCCGTCCGTGCCCGGATACTGCACCAGCGCGCCGATGACCCCATCGCCGAACTGGAATTGCTCCGGGTCCCCGACGACGAGCTCGATGCCGCGCACTTCTGCGCGCGTGCGCACTACGGCGATCGTCTGGGGGTGACACTGCTCGTCGACGCAGTACACGGGCCGTCCCTTCTGGCCCGCCACCGCCTCGGTCACGTGCATCGCTTCCGCGGCCGCCGTCGCCTCGTCGAGCAGCGACGCGTTCGCCACTTCCAGTCCGGTCAGATCCGCGACCACGGTCTGGAAGTTCAGCAGGGCTTCGAGCCGACCCTGGGCGATCTCGGCCTGATAGGGCGTGTAGGCGGTGTACCAGCCGGGGTTCTCGAGCACATTGCGCTGGATGACCGGCGGGGTGAAGCAGCCGTGGAAGCCCATGCCGAGATAGGACCGGAACGGTTGGTTCTGGCTCGCCATACGGCGCAGGGCCTGCAGCACTTCGCGCTCGTTTCGGCCCGGCGGCAAAGCGAGGGGCCGGCGCAGACGGATATCCTCGGGAACGACCGCATCGATGAACCCGTCCAGCGAGTCGTAGCCCAGTAGCGCCACCATTTCGCGCTGCTCCTCGGGACGCGGGCCGATGTGACGCGCGCGGAACACGTCGGGGTGAACGAGATCGCTGGAACGGGAAACGGGAGCAGCCATGCGTCGGTCGTCGGCTCAGGAAAAGGTGTGCGATTCGCCTGGATTCAGGATCAGGACCTCCGCCCGGTCAGCGACCAACTGGCGAAATTGCTCCGGGTCGGCGGTGATCACGTCCCACGTATTGTAATGCATCGGGACGACGGCGCGCGGCCGGACGAATTCCACGGCCCGGACCGCATCCGGGATCCCCATCGTGTAGTTGTCACCGATCGGCACGCACATCACGTCGACCTGGCCTGCCAAAAGCTGCATTTCCATTGTCAGGCCCGTGTCGCCGGCGTGGTACAACGTCGTGCCTCCCAGCGAGACCAGAAGGCCGCAGGGATTCGTGGTGTGCGATCCGTCATCGCCCTCGACCCCACCGCCGTGAAACGCGGGCACCAGTTTGACGGTTCCGAACGGAAACCGATGACTGCCGCCGATATGCATGGCATGGACCGTGGCACCCTGTTGTTCACAGAACTGCGCCAGCTCGTAGGTGGCGACGACCGTGGCGCGGTGTTTCTTGGCGAGCGGGATCGCATCGCCCAGGTGGTCACCGTGCCCGTGGGAGAGCAGGATCGCGTCGAGTTTGGGGAGACGGTCGGCGGTGATGTCCGCCTTGGGGTTTCCGGTGAGAAACGGATCGATGATGATCCGTTTCCCGTCACCGGCAGCGTCAAAGCACGCGTGGCCGTGGAAGGTCAGGGTGAGCATGGACCATCACTTGCCGCCGATGTGCTTTTCGTACGCGGCCGCATCGAGGAGGCCGTTCACATCCGCCGGAGTTCTCAGCTTCAGCTTGATCATCCATCCGGCTCCATAGGGATCCCGGTTGACGAGCGCCGGGTCACCTTCGAGAGCACCGTTGGACTCGACGACCGTGCCGGACGCCGGGCAGTACAACTCGGAAACGGCTTTCACTGCTTCGATGGTGCCGAATCCCTGCATCTTGTCGAATGACGTCCCGGGCTTGGGGAGCTCCACGAACACGACGTCGCCCAGCTCGCCCTGCGCGTAGTCGGTGATGCCGATCTGCACCACGCCCGCATCGGCCAGGGGTTTGACGTATTCATGCTCGGTGGTGTAGCGCAGGTCTTTGGGAATGTTGGACATGCGGGCGTCGCTCTCGAGGGATTCCAGGGTCGGCGGAACGCTAGAGGCGGCCCAAACCCCTGTCAAGCTTGTGGTTTCGCGCGTACCCGTCGTTGGAGCTGGTCCCACACGGCACGGGCGCGCCGAGCCAGCTCTTCCAGGTCGCCCTCGTTATCGATCACGTAGTCGCTGGCCTTCCGCTTCCGCGCCGCCGGCGCCTGGGCGGCGATCATCTGGTCTGCCTCGTGGGCCGAGAGCCCGCGCATGGCCCGCAGGCGGGCGTGTCGCAGTGGGACCGGTGCATCGACCAACACCACGACGTCGAATTGCTTGGGGTCCAGCGCTTCGAAGAGCAGCGGAATGTCGTTCACGACGATCGCATCGCCGCGTTTCCACGCCTCATCGAGCAGGGCTTCACGGCGTCGTTGCACGGCCGGATGCACCAGCGCGTTCAGCTTGGCGAGGGCAGCGGCATCGCCCATGACCTTGGCCCGCAGCGCGGCGCGGTCGAGCGAGCCGTCCGGCTGCAGCACGGCGGCCCCGAAGCGTTTGGCGATCGCGGTGAGCACGGGCGATCCCGGCGCCTGGACTTCGCGCACCAGCTCGTCGGCATCGATGATCGTGGCGCCCCAACGCCGGAACAGCTCGACGACGGTGGACTTGCCGGCCGCGATGTTGCCGGTGAGGGCGACGTTCAGCATAGCGCCTCAGAGTAGTGCAGCTTGACCCTCGTCCGCCTTCGGAACTTGATGACAGTGCCGGCACCTCGCCTCATAGCTCTCGCGACCACCCACCATGATGGTAGGACTGTTCCAGGGCGCCGGGTGGCCGTCGACCAGGCGCTGATTGCGGGTGGCCGGTCCGCCGCAGACCACACAGATCGCGTGCAGCTTGTCGATCACTTCGGCTGAGCACATCAACGTGGGCATGGCCCCGAAGGGCAGACCCCGGAAATCGACGTCGGTGCCGGCGAGGATCACGCGGACGCCGCTGTCCGCCAAACTGCCGGCGACCGCGACGATCCCCTCGTCCAGAAACTGGGCTTCGTCGACCGCCACGACCTCGGTGCCCCGGCGCACGCCGCGCGCGATCTGTTCGGCCGAGTCGATCGGCTCGGCTTCCACGGTCAGACCATCGTGCGTGGTGACGGAATAGAGCCCGGCGTAGCGGGCGTCGAGGTGGGACTTGAAGACCTGGACCTGTTTCTTGGCAATGACTGCCCGGCGGACGCGACGGATCAGCTCTTCGCTCTTCCCGGAGAACATCACCCCGGTAATGACCTCGATCCAACCCGGGCGCGTGCCGTGGAACATGGGGGGGAAAGGCTAGTCGGGGGTGGGATGGGGGTCAAGAAGTGCCGATATCTTGCGGATTTCCGGGGTACTCCCCAATATTGTCAAGGGATTTCAAGGGTTTTCTGGGTGGGGCCAGCAAAAGGGCCGAAATCTCAAGGGTTTTCTTCACCACCACCTCACGAGGAGGTCAATACCGTGAACAAAGCCGAGCTGATTGCGGCGCTGGCGATGCGGACGAAGATGTCCAAAGCCGATGCCGGCCGTGCGGTTGAGGCCCTGTTCGACGATAAGGGCATTATCGCCGGCGAACTGAAGAAGGGTGCCAAGGTGCAGATCACGGGGTTTGGGAACTTCGAAGCCCGCAAGCGCGCGGCGCGCATGGGGCGCAATCCCAAGACCGGCGCAGAGATCCAGATCAAGGCGACGGTGGCTCCGGCCTTTCGCGCCGGCAAACAACTGAAGATGGCCGTCAACAAGAAATAATCAGCGAAGCGAAGCGACGCTGAATACGGGCCGCCCCGCTGGGCGGCCCGTCGGCGTTTGTGGACTATTCGCCGCCAGTCTCCATGGGCAGGAGGGCGATCTCAATACGCCGGTTCTGGCTTCTGCCATTGACCGTCCCGTTGTTGGCGACTGGGTGGTATTCCGAGAGTCCCACGGCCTGCAGCCGAGTCGGATCGATGCCGACTGAGTCCTGCAGGAACCGAACGACGTTCGACGCTCGGGCGGTGGAGAGCTCCCAGTTGGTGGGGAAGGTGGTCTGCAGGCGCTCACTGATTGCCACGTTGTCCGTATGTCCTTCAACCCGGATGATCTTGCCTTCGGTCGTTTTCAGCACATTGCCGACGCGTTGCAGCACGCGGAGTCCCGCCTGAGTGATACTCGCCTCGCCGGACGGGAAGAGGATTTTGTCCACCATGCTGACGTTGAGGCGATCCGCCAGCCGCGTGATCTGAATTTGTCCCTGGGCGATCTCGGCCTGCATGTCGTTCACCAGTTGGTCGTACGTCGCCCGGAGCCGACCGAGCTCCTCCTCCTTTTGGCGGGACACGGCGGCGATTTGTGTGTCGAGCGCTGCGGCGAGCGCGGTGTTGCGGGTACGCAGGACGCTATCCGCGAAATTGATCGAGTCCGCACGGGCGCGCGCGGTACTGGCGCGGTGACGATAGGACAAGGTGGACAGCCCCAGCGCCACAACGACGAGCCCCAGGATGATGAGCACGACCTTCATTCTGGTCTCCCCTCAGTGTTCAGTGATGGCGAACCAACATGGCATCTAAACTACCCCCATCCGCCGCAGCTCGGCGATCTGTTCGGCCGTCATGCCCAGCCGCTCGCTCAGGATCTCCTCGGTGTGCTGTCCCAGTACTGGCGGCGCCAGGTCGTACGCCGCCGGTGTCGCCGACAGGCGAATCGGGTTCGCCACCATGGGGACGGTGGCCCCGGACGGGTGCGCCGCGTCCAATCGCAAACCGCGGTGGCGCACCTGCGGGTCGGCGAACACTTGGGCCAGGTCGTTGATCGGGGCGCACGGGACGCCGGCCGGCTCGAGGGCGGCAAGCCAACCCGCCGCCGTGCGAGTATGGAGCACGATCTCCAACTCGTGGGTCAACGCATCGCGGTTCGTGACCCGCGCGGCGTTGGTCGCGAAACGTGGATCCCGAGCGAGCCCCGGGGCGGCCGCCACCTCGCAGAACTTCACGAACTGCGCGTCGTTGCCGATGGCCAACACGATGGGCCGATCGACGGTCGGCAGCACCTGATAGGGGGCGATATTGGCGTGCGCGTTGCCCCAACGCTGCGGAACGTTCCCCGACACCAGATAATTGAGGGCCACGTTTGCCAACGTGGCCACCTGAACGTCGAGCAGCGCGAGATCGACGTGCTGTCCCGCGCCTGTGACCGAGCGGGCCGCTAACGCGGCGAGAATCCCGATCGTCGCATAGAGACCCGCCATCACGTCCGCCACGGCGACGCCCACTTTCTGCGGGCCGCCGCCCGGGAGCCCGTCCCGTTCGCCGGTGACGCTCATCAGGCCGCCGATCGCCTGGATGGCGAAGTCGTACCCGGCGCGCCGAGCGTAGGGACCGGTCTGGCCGAATCCGGTGATCGAGCAATAGATGAGACGCGGGTTCACCACGCGCAGATCGTCCCAGGCCAGGCCGTGCCGAGCCAGGTCGCCCACCTTGTGGTTCTCGAGCAGGACATCCGATTGCAGGGCGAGGCGGCGGACGATGTCTCGTCCTTCGGCGCGCGTGAAATCGACGGTGAGCGAGCGTTTGCCGCGGTTGGCACTCAGATAATAGGCCGCTTCACCCGTCTCCCGACCCGACGCGTCCTTGAGGTAGGGCGGACCCCAATGGCGCGTGTCGTCCCCTGCGCCGGGACGCTCGACCTTGATGACGTCCGCTCCCAGGTCGGCGAGGATCTGACTCGCCCAGGGACCCGCGAGGACTCGCGAGAGGTCGAGGACGCGGAGCTGCGCGAGCGCGCCCGGCATGGGGTCAGCCCGCGCGGTCGCGTCGGGCGGCGGGACGGCGGCCGCGGATCGTGGTGCGGGCGAGCCCGGCGATCGCCTGGTCGGCCACGGGGGCAGCGATTTCCAGCAGGCTGAAGGCGTCGCGCAGCTCGACGCGCCCGATGTCGGTGCGTGTCAGACCTACTTCGCGCGTCAACGCGCCGACGAAGTCCTTGGCGCTGGCGCGGTCTTTCCGGCCGACATTCACGAACACCTTCACCCAAGCTTCAGGGAGTGCCGGATGTTGGATGTGGGGTGTTGGCTGATCGCTGAACGCTGATGGCTGACGGCTGATAGCCAGTATCGCCGCCGCGACTTCCGCCGCGTCATAGCGATCCAGGAGCGGCTCGAGCAGCGCCAGCTCTCCCTCGAGGTTGCCGGTCTCGATGCGGGCCTCGACGGTGTTGCGCAGGGCGTCTGCGGCGCCGGCGGCTCGGTCGCGGGCCGCCACGAGGGGGAGTGGCTGCAATGGCGCAGCGATCGAGCGGGCATAGGGCAGTTGCAGAGGAGCCAGCAGCAACACCACTTCGCCTCGGGCGGCGAGGGCAGCCAGCTCCGAACGATTGGGCAGGTCGAGACACAGAATGGCGTCAGCCGGCTCGTCCACGGCGGTGCCACGCCTCCATTGGATGACGCCGGGGCGGTTCAGGGCGTCGAGGGCGTCCCGGATTGCCGCATCGCGGCGGGCGTGAGGGACCACGGCGTACCGGGCCGGCGCCACCGGTGGGAGGGGCCGGGCATCGTCGCCAATCGGCAGATCGCCCACTACGTGCGGGCGGCGGGCGTAGCGCTCGAGCAGGTCCTCGAGCAGGGCCGGGTTCCAGGAGAGGACGATGCGCCGCGTGTCCCGCAGCTCGCCAAACAGGGGCTCCAGGGCGCCCAGCCGGTCGCCGGCCAGCAGGCCTTCGGGCCAGGCGAGGACGACCGTCTTGATCTGGTCGAGTCTCAGCGCGGATCGCGAGAGGAGTCCCTGCAGGTCTTCCGGGGTGGCGGCGAGGATGTCGACGGCCTGTTCCCGGATCAATCGGGCGCTGCGGTCGAGGCCGGTGACGGGGTGCACACGGGTCCCGCTGGGGGCGGACACGGCCCATGCCACGGCGGTGTCGGTGTCCGCACAGATGATGATGGTCTGCTCCGAGCCGAGCAGCTCCCACACGGCCGGCGCGTGCTCCACCGCCGGCGGAGTCACCAGTAATACGGCACGGCCGCGCTCGAGCGCGGCGACCGCTTCACTCACACCCGTCACGCAATCCTCGGTTGTCAAAGGGCAGATCGACGGGAGGGATGGTACTTTCCTAGAGCCCAAACAGCAATGACCAAGGAGACCAACCGGCAATGTCCAAGCCCACGGTTCCGGAACGGAGTCCTTCGCCCATGAGCGACGTGCTGTCGCCCAACCTCGCGCATCTCGAGACCTCTGCCACGATCGCGATCTCCCAGGAGGCCAAGCGCCGCAAGGCGTCAGGCGAGGACGTCATCGATCTGGGTGCAGGCGAGCCCGATTTTGCGACGCCACCGATCCCCTCCGAGGCGGGCATCCGCGCGATCAAGGAAGGGAAGACCCGGTATCCGGCGAACGAGGGCATCCTCGAGCTGCGGGCCGCCGCCGCCAAGCATCTGGCGCTTCTGTCGGGCGGTCGGCCGGTGAACGCCGACCACATCGTCGTGTCCAACGGATCCAAGCAATCGTTGTTCAACGTGTGCTTTTCGCTGTTCGGCCAGGGCGACGTGGTCGCGATCCCGGCCCCCGCGTGGGTGTCCTATCCGCAGATCGTGCACCTGACGCGGGCGCGTCCGGTGCTCGTCACCGGGCACCCGGAGTGGGGTCTCAAGGTCAGCGTGCGGGAGCTGGAGCGAATTCTCCCGGCGCCCAAGGGATTGATCCTCTGCTCGCCCTGCAATCCCACCGGCTCGGTGTACACGCTGGCGGAGCTGCGCTCGATCGCCCAATGGGCGACCGACCGCAAGGTGTGGGTGATCGCCGACGAGATCTACCGTCGCATTCATTATGGATCGGGACCGGCCCCGTCGTTCCTCGATCTCTCGGACGATCTCCTGGATCGCGTCGTGATCGTGACCGGGGTCAGCAAAGCGTACGCGATGACCGGCTGGCGCGTGGGCCTGGCGCTGGCGCCCGGCCCCGTCGCGAAGGCCATGGCTGCCCTGCAATCCCACACCACGTCGGGTGCGAATCACATGGCGCAATACGCGGCCGCGGCGGCCTTCGCGGACGACCGCGTCGAGCCGGACGTGCAGCGCATGGTCGCGGAGTTTCGCAAGCGGCGCGATCTCGTGGTGGAGTGCTTCCGGCGTGACTTGCTCGGCTCGGAGTTCGTCGAGCCGCATGGGGCGTTCTATTTCTTCTTCCGGGTCGATTCGTTCGGCGGCATTTCGGGGACCGACTTCTGCACGCGCCTGATCACGGATACCGGCGTGGCCCTGGTGCCGGGAGCGGCATTCGGCGACGACCGCTGGGCGCGGCTTTCCTATGCGGCGGCGACTGCGGATATCGAGAAAGCGCTGGATCGAATCGT
>DATFGN010000214.1:0-2613 GCA_035249405.1 Gemmatimonadales bacterium | reverse complement strand
CGCAAGACACCGCGGGCACAGGCGATTCGCGGCATCGCCCTGGAGCTCGAACGGCTGGCCAATCACATCGGGGACCTGGGCGCGATCGCAGGCGACGTGGCCTACGCACCGGCGGCGGCGTATCTCGGTCGACTGCGGGGGGAGTGTCTCAATCTCCTGATGACGCTCAGTGGCAACCGCTACGGGCGCGGCTTGGCGCGGCCAGGCGGAGTCGGGTTCGATATCCCTCCGGAGATGGCAGCCGAAATGCGCGACCGATTACAGCTGGTCCAAGAGCAAGTGGACTCGGTCCTCGATCTGATGTTCCAGAACGCCTCGGTTCAGGCTCGGCTCGAGGGTGTGGGCGTGGTTCCCAAGGCGGCGTGCAGCGACGGGGGCTTCGTGGGCCCGGTGGCACGGGCGTGCGAGGTCCCCCGCGACGTGCGTCACGATCATCCGTACGGCATTTTCCGTTTCGCGCACATTCCGGTGGCCACGGCCTGGGCCGGTGACGCCCTGGCGCGGGCTTTGGTCCGTCGCGTCGAGATCCAGCGATCGCTGGAATTCGTCATCGAGCAACTCGGCGCACTGCCACGCGGCGACATACGGATGCCGTGCGGTGCGCTCGGATCCAACGAGCTCGTCGTCGCCATGGTCGAGGGCTGGCGGGGAGAGATCGTCCACTCCGTAATCACCGATGCCGCGGGCAACATTCGCCGCTACAAGGTGACGGATCCGTCGTTTCACAACTGGGACGCGTTGGCCATCGCCATGCCCGGGAACGAAATCTCCGATTTTCCGCTGTGCAACAAGAGCTTCAACCTCTCCTACGCGGGGCACGATCTGTGAGGGGGAACGGGACGCCGTGCTGGATCTGATCCGCAACCGATTGCGAGAGGGAATGCGAACCCTGAAGTTCCCGCGAGAGCCCGCCCCGGAATTCCCAAAACGGTTTCGCGGGCGTCCGACGCGCGACCCCAACCGTTGCCCCGAGGACTGCCGGCAGTGCCGTGCACGGGCCCCCTCGGCGGTGCTCGTGCCGGGGCCTGAGCGTCGGACGGCGCTGGATTTGGGGGCCTGCCTCTTCAGTCCTGAGGAGGCGGCGGCATGCCCGGCGGGCGCTGTCTCCTACACGCGCGACTACCGCATGGCCGTCGCCGGTCGCGAGGAGCTCGTCACACCAACAGGCGAGGTGGCGCTCGCCCGCGCGCTCGACGAGCGCACGCGGCGGCTGTTCGGGCGGTCGCTGCGGCTGCGATCCGTGGTGGCGGGCAGCTGCGGGGGTTGCGAAGCGGAGCTGGTCGCGCTCGGCAACGTCGTGTTCGACCTGGCACGCTTCGGCGTGCAATTCGTCGCTTCGCCGCGCCACGCCGACGGCCTCGTCGTGACCGGCGTGGTGAACGTCAACATGCGTCTGGCCTTGGAGCAGACGTATGAGGCCGTGCCGGCCCCTAAGATCGTGGTTGCCGTCGGAGCCTGCGCCCTGAGCGGCGGGCCGTTCCGCGGCAGCCCTGAAGTCGGCGGCGGGGTGGGCGAGCAGCTTCCCGTCGATCTCTGGGTGCCGGGGTGCCCACCTCATCCGCTCACAATTCTGGACGGCGTGCTGCGACTGCTCGGGGCGATCGAACAGGGAGACCGGCCGTTCCAATGAGCGCTCGATCAGGCGCCACCATCCAGTTCTGCGGCGCGGCCGAGACGGTGACCGGATCGATGCACCTGGTAACCGCGAACGGCCGTCGCGTGCTGCTCGATTGCGGGCTGTTCCAGGGATTGAAAGCGTTGCGGGAGCGCAATTGGCGCGATCCGCCCTTCGATCCGAAGCGCCTGGACGCGGTCGTGATCTCGCACGCGCACATCGATCATACCGGGGCCCTGCCGTTGCTGGTGCGCCGCGGGTACCGCGGCCCGATCTACTGCACGCCCGCGACGGTCGATCTCCTGAAGATCCTCCTGCCGGATGCCGCGCACCTCCAGGAAGAAGAAGCCGACCGTGCGAACCGCCACGGGTACTCGAAGCACACGCCGGCGCAGCCGCTCTACACTGCCTCGGATGCCCAGCAGGCACTCTCTCAGCTCAAGGGAACGGGCAGCGGGCGACCCTTTCCGGTGGCCGGGGACCTGACGGTCACCTATCGAAAGGCGGGACACATCCTTGGCGCCGCGACCGTCGATCTCCAGATCGGAAACGGGCCGCGCGTCGTGTTCTCCGGCGACCTCGGCCGCTACGATCGCCCGATCCTGCCGGATCCGGAGCCGGTTCCCGAAGCCGACGTACTGCTGCTCGAATCGACCTATGGTGATCGGGAGCACGTACCCGGGACGGCGGACCAGCTGGCGCGCGTCGTGACCGAAACCGCGGACCGGGGCGGCGCGTTGCTGATTCCTGCCTTCGTGGTCGATCGCACCCAGGAAGTGTTGTGGTTCTTGCAGCATCTCGAGGATGAGCGGCGGATCCCCGTGTTGCCGGTCTACGTCGACAGTCCATCGGCCACGGACGTCACGGAGATCTATCGGCGGCACACGGATGAGCTCGATGCCGGCATGATCGACGGCATGCGACGCGGAGAGCGGTCGCTACACACCAAGCGGGGGCAATTCTGCCGTACCGTGCAGGAGTCGAAGCGACTCAACGAC
>DATFGN010000213.1:0-7664 GCA_035249405.1 Gemmatimonadales bacterium | reverse complement strand
TGTTCGCCGGCGCGTGGGCACTCATGTACGCGAGCCTCGACGTGGGGTACTGGCTCACCTTGTTGCTGGCGGTGCCGGCGGCATTACTGCTGATACGGCTGTTCATCTTCCAGCACGACTGCGGACATGGCGGCTTCTTCCGGTCGACCCGCGCGGCGGACATCGTGGGCTCGATCCTCGGCGTCCTGACGCTGACGCCCTACCACTATTGGAAGAAGACCCACGCGATGCACCACGCCACTTCCGGCAATCTCGAGCACCGCGGGTTCGGCGACATCGATACGCTGACGGTGGACGAGTACCTCGCGTTGTCGCGCTGGGGACGTTTCAAGTACCGGACCTATCGCCATCCGGCCGTGCTGTTCGGCGTCGGCGCCGTCCTGCATTTTTTCATCCGGCATCGGCTCCCGACCATCGTCCCGCGCGACTGGACCCGCGAGCGGCGCAGCGTCCTGTGGACCGACGTCGGGCTCGCGGTCTTCATCGTGTTGATGGGGATACTGGTGGGATTCCGTCAGTTCCTGCTGGTGCACGTGCCGTTGATGACCCTCTCCGCTTCGATTGGCGTGTGGCTCTTCTATGTTCAGCACCAGTTCGAGCCAACGTACTGGGAGCACGACGAGCGCTGGAACTACAACGCGGCGGCGCTCGAGGGCAGCACCTACTACCGGCTCCCTCGGCTGCTCCAGTGGGCCACGGGCAGCATCGGGCTGCATCACGTTCACCACTTGAACCCCCGGATCCCCAATTACCGGCTGCAGGAAGTGCTCGACGGCCACCCCGAGCTGCAACAGGTCACGAGCCTGACGCTGTGGGAGAGTCTCCGCTGTGTCCCCCTCGCGCTGTGGGACGAACGGGAACGAAAGCTGGTGCGGTTCCCGCGCAGCTGAGACAGCCTCGGTACCATCCGCCAACGCACTCGGTCGTGGAGTACCGCGCTGACAGCCGCGCCGCTATTTTGGGCGAGCGGTGCGCGGCGGTACTGGCGCCGGGCCATTAGTCGCGAACGCGTTGCGGGTGGTTAGCTCAGCTGGTTAGAGCGCCGGTCTCACATACCGGAGGTCACAGGTTCGAGTCCTGTACCGCCCATTCCTTCCCCACGCATGCTGCATCGAGTTCTGGTGGCTTCTCTCGTTTATGTCGAGCCGACTACACGCGGCAAATTGCGCGCGCTGGCGGCCCGCGGGCTCGACTTGACGGTCGCCGTTCCGCAACGGTGGCGCGATCCCGTACTGGGGCGCGTGCGCGAATGCACCTGGGAGCGCCGCGAGGGACTGGAGATGTTCCCGATCCCGGTCCGGCATTCGGGCGACGCCCTCAATACGCGGTTCGGCGGCCGCGAGCTGGCCGCGTTGTTGCGCGACAAGCGACCGGACCTGGTCCAGATCGAAGCGGAGCCGGAGACGGCGCTGGCCCGGCAGCTGGTGCGGTTTTCCGCCCGCCTGAAAATTCCCACGGTGCTCGTCACGCTCGCCAATGTCGAAGGCCGGCGGTCCATGTTCGCGGGGTGGCGACGCCGCCGCACACTGCGCCGCCTGGCCGGGGCTCTGGCGGCGAGCACCGGGGCCGCGGCCCTGGTCCGGCGCGACAGCCCGGCCCTACCGGTGGACGTCGTGCCGGCCCAAGGCGCGCCGGTCCCAACCTCCCCGACGCGAGTAGCACATCAGGGTCTGGCTATTGGATTCGTCGGTCGGCTGGTGCCGCATCGCGGTCTCGATACCTTGCTGGAGGCGCTGAGCCGCCATCGCCATTCGGACTGGCGCCTCACCGTGGTCGGGGACGGGCCGGAGCGAGAACGACTCGAGCGGCTCGCGAGCGATCTCCGTCTGGCAGCGCGGATCCGTTGGGCCGGCGCGTTGCCGCCGGAACGGATGCCCGAGCTGTGGCCGGGCCTCGATGTGTTGGTGGTCCCGTCCCGGCCCACGACATCGTGGAATGAGCCGGCCAGCGCCACGCTGCTGGAAGCGATGGCGTACGAAGTCGCGGTGATCGGATCCGATACCGGTGTGTTGCCCGAGCTGATCGATCAGGCGGGGCTCGTGACCCCGTCGGGTGACGCGGATGCCCTCGCGCAGGCCTTGGAGCGGGTATTCGACAGTGCGGTGCGCGCGGGCCTGGCGCACGCGGCGCGCGCGCGCGCCCTGCAGTTGTACAGCGACGAAGCCATCGCCGAGCGAACCATGGCATTTTGGGAGCAACTGCTGACGCGGCCCGGCCAGCGATCAGCCACGCCCGGGTCCTGAAATCGCGCATGCCCCGAGTCCTGCTCGTCCCCGACCTCCCCCTGGACCGCGCGGCGGCGATGGACAAGTACGCCCATCGGCTGCACGACTGGCTCGAGAGCGGCGATCCCGGATTCGAGGTGCGGCTGGCCGCGCACATCGGTGAGCTGACCCGCGACGAAGGCGATGGGCGGGGCTCGGGAAAGTACACGCGCTGGTGGAACCAGCCCATCGACGCGTCGCGCATGGTTCTCCCCGGCCCGCTGCGCGGACCCCAGGGCTTCGCCGCGCGGTATTTCTTCTATCCCCAACGACTGCGCCGCGAGGCCAAACGCGCCAATGTCGTGCACGTGCTCGATCATGCGTACGCCCACGTTCTGACCAGCACGAGACGCCGGCCGGTGGTGATCACGGTGCACGACTTGATGCCGGTGATCGTGCTGCGCTCGCCGACCGGTGGCGTCGCCGAGTCACTGCGCAACCGGTTGCTGCGACGCACCCTCAAGGCGCTGCGCCAAGCCGACAGCTACCTCGTAGGCACCGAATGGTTGAAGCGCGAGCTGGCCACGTGGTTGGGTGACGATCGCAAGATCCACGTCGTTCCCTTCGGCGTCGACCGCGCGTTCTTTCGCGAGGCACCGGGTGGCCGGGAGCGCGGCCGGCGCGACTGGCGGATTCCCGAAGACGCGTTCGTGGTGCTGCACGTCGGCAGCACGGTGGACCGGAAGAATGTGCCGCTCGTGATCCAAACGGTGGCCCGATTGCGGATGGAAGTGGGCGTCGACGTCTATCTGCTGCAGGTCGGCGGTCGCCTCACGGGTGAGCAGGAAGCGACGATCGACCGGCTCGGCCTTTCGCGCGTCGTGCGCAGCGTCCCGGCGGCCGACGAGCGCTCATTGCGTCGCGCCTACCGCGCCGCGGACGTGCTGCTCTTCCCTTCTCTGTATGAGGGATTCGGGTTCCCCGTGCTCGAGGCCTTCGCGTCCGGACTGCCGGTCGTCACTTCTGGAGCCGGCGGGTTGCGGGAGGTCGGCGGCGACGCGGCCGTCATCGTGGACGGCCGCGATCCCACCGCCTACGTGCAGGCATTGGTGGATCTCTCGGAGGATCAGGATCGCCGCGAGGCCCTGATTGCCCTCGGCATGCACCGGGCGGATGGCTTTACTTGGCGCCGCACGGCAGATCAGACGGCGGACGTCTACCGCGCCTTTCTCTAGGCCGTCATCAGCATAACCTCTTGTATTTGGTCGAGTTACATCGCATCTTTTCGCTCGCCTCGACCTTCTTTCGCCCTTGGGGGAGCGTCGCGCGCATGAAGCAGTCCGGTAGCCGTCCATTCCTGGCCTGGGTGACGACCACTTTGGTCGTCGCCTTGGCAGTGCCGTGTACTGCGCAGAACCCGGCGCTCCCTTCTCCGTCGCAGGCGCAGCAGGCCCTGCAGCAAGCGCTACAGCAGAATCCGGCGCTCGCAACCCAGATTCGCAATCGCATTCTCCAGTCGGGCATGACCCCGGACCAGATTCGGGCCCGGCTCCAGGCTTCGGGCTATCCGCCCACCCTGCTCGATGCGTATCTGACACCGGAGACGCCCGGGGGACAGCCGCCGGTCATTTCGGTCGATCAGGTCGCGGCCGTGCAGGCCATCGGCCTGCAACCCGTCAACGTCACCCTCACGAACTTGCCGATCGACACTGGCTTCGTACGCGCCGTTATGCGCGTCAAACCGGAATCGACAAGCCTCGTGTTCGGCGTGGATGCGTTCAAGCGGACGACTACGCAATTCTTGCCGCTGTTGGCGGGCCCGGTTCCGCCAGACTACCACCTTGGCCCCGGCGATCAGCTGGTGCTGATCCTCACCGGAGACGTAGAGCTGACCAATACTCTGCCGGTGACTCGCGAAGGATTCGTGCTGATTCCCCAGGTGGGGCAGGTGTTCGTGTCCAACCTGACGCTCGGGCAATTGCGCGACGTGCTGTTTACCCGGCTCGGACGCGTGTACTCGGGCGTGCGGCGGAATAACCCGACCACACACTTCGATGTCTCCGTGGCCAATGTGCGGGCCAACCAGGTGTACGTCACGGGTGAGGTGACCCAGCCCGGCGCCTATCAAATCAGCTCACTCGGAACCGCGCTGACGGCCTTGTATGCCGCGGGGGGAATCACGGACCGTGCGGACATGCGCCAGGTGGCCATCCGGCGCAACGCAAAGGTCTTCGCTACGCTCGACCTGTACGACTACCTGTTGCGCGGCGACACCAAGAACGATGTGCGCCTGGAGACCGGGGACGTCGTCTTCGTCCCCTCTCACGGTCAGCGAGCGCAAGTATCGGGAGCGGTGAGCCGGCCCGCGATCTACGCCATCCGGCCCGGTGAGACGCTGCGGGACTTGCTCCAGGCAGCGGGTGGATTCCGGCCCGATGCCGCGCTGCAACGCATCACCATTCACCGCTATCTGGCGGCCACCGAGCGGCGACCGCCGGCCCCATCCCGGGTCGCGGTGGACGTGGCGTTGTCGGTCGTCGACACCGGCGGCCTCGCCGGCGTAGCTGTTCCCCCCGTCGCCCTCGTCGACGGCGATTCGGTAGCCGTCGATTCGCTGCCGCCCGTCGATTCCCAGTACACGGTGGGTGTCGCCGGTATGGTGAACAAGCCGGGTGTCTTCCCATGGCGGGTGGGAATGACACTGCGGGAATTGATCCTGCTGGCCCGCGGCCCGCGCGTCGGGGCCTATCTCAAAGAGGCGGAAATCGCCCGGCTGCCGACGGATCGTTCCGCCGGACAGCTGGCCACCACCATCCGCGTGTCGCTCGACTCCACCTATCTCATGGATCGGGACTCGGCGGGCCGCTATGTCGGGCCGCCGGGTCTCGCCTTCCCGGCTGGGGGAGCGCCCGAGGTACCGCTCGAGCCATTCGACAACGTGCTCATCCTGCGGCAGCCGGATTTCGACTATCAACGCACCGTGTCGGTGACAGGGGAAGTCATCTATCCCGGCGTGTACTCGCTACGGACCAAAAGCGAACGGCTTTCCGACGTCATCGCGCGTGCAGGTGGGCTCACGGCACAGGCGTACGGAGAGGGCATCCGGTTTGTGCGCCAGCAGAACGAGGTGGGGAGAATCAACATCGACCTCGCCCGCGCCCTGCGAGACACCTTGTCTACGGCCAACATCATCCTGCAACCGGGCGATTCGATTCAAGTCCCCGAGTATCAGCCGAGTGTGAAGGTGAGCGGCTCCGTCAATTCGCCCGGCAGCGTGCTGTGGCGCCGCGGCGCCGGGGTGAGCTACTACATCAGCGCCGCGGGGGGATTCGCCCAGCACGCGGACAAAGGGGCCGTCAGCGTGCGGTTCGCCAACGGCGAGGTGCGCACGCGCCGGCAGGGGCTGTTCGGTGGCGAGCCCAAGCCCGGTCCCGGCTCAGAAGTCCTGGTCCCGGCGGAGGATCCGAACATCCGCCGGACCGATTATGTCGCGCTGTTCGGAGCGATCGCGCAAATCCTGGCGAGCACGGTAGCGATCATCGTGGTGGTAACTAGATAGTGGACTGAGGATCCAGCCATGACCCAACCGACGCCGAGTGGCTGGAGATACGGCCTCGTGCAGCTGCTTCGCAACCTCCCATTGCCTCTCGTTCTATTGGTGTCGAGCAATGGCTGCCTAGACCAGGTCGCCTCCCACGTTCCGCTCCCAGGGTGCGAGTCCGGCCGGCTCATTACGGCGGACAGCGCTGCGCTCTGCTTGTTCGCACAGCAGACCATTACAGCGACCGACCGAGATAGCGCCCGAAGAGTGTTCGCTCGTGCCGCACGCACTCGAGACAGTCTCAGCGCGCAATCGGGCCCCACGGATTTCGGCAACGCGGCGTATCTGACCCGAGCGTTGGCAATCATTGGGGAGTTCTATTCACGCGGCCTGCTTGACGACAGTGCCCGGTTCCATCGTATGACGGATCACGTGTCCGTGACACTCGAGCAGGTAGACGGCACCCTGCCATACGTCAACGGACATGGATTCCCAATAACCACCCCGTACTTAGCATGGAAGCTGTACACGAATGTCGGTGTCTTCTTCCAACCAGTCGAGACCAGTCAGCTCGTCGAATTCGTGTTGCCCCGTCAGAGCGCCCCGACAGACTCGGTTGTGCAGATCTCGGAACACCTCTACCGATACGCACTCTGGCGCACCCACCGCGGGCAGCGATACCCGGTTTGGGAATACGAATTCCCATGGTCGTCCGGGGGCGTGTCGGTGACAGCTCCGTGGTTGTCAGGAATGGCCCAGTCCACAATTCTGATGGTCTTCGCGGACAGTTATCGTCGCACTGGCGACAATGAGTGGCGGCAACGTGCATTCGAAGTCTTTCGTTCGCTGTACGTGCCGTGGGATGAAGGGGGCGTGCTGCTCCCTGACACGCTTCATGGATACTGGTGGGAAGAGTACCACCCTATCGTCCAGGTCTGGAATGGTGCGGCCCAGGCGCTCCTGGGAGTCGGGTATTTCTATTCGGTCACGAATGACCCGGAAGTGAAGCGCGTGTATGACCGGGGCATTGAGGCGATGAAATACTACACGCCCTTGTTCGACACGGGCCAGTGGACCTTGTACTCGCGAACTCAAGGTCTCAACACGGTCTACTATCACAACGTCTGCATCCAGTTGATGGACGCGCTGTACTCCCAGTCGGGTGACGCCTGGTTCAAACAGGTCGCTGATCGCTGGCGGTCTTACACGCCACCTCCTGGGATTCCGTGACGACACCCACCCCCGCCTTGACCGAGTCCGTTGGGTTCGCAGAAGTGTACTCAACCGTGCGGACCCACCGGAAGGGAATCGGGGTCTTCGTCCTGGGGCTGACCACACTGGCCGCCGCTGGCAGCTTCGTGCTCCCAACGTGGTATAGCGCCGGAGCAGAGTTTTCGATCGAAAACACTCCGACCATGAACCAGCCGTCGGGAGTTCTCGGGCTGGCAGCGCAGCTTGGGTTGGGTATGGGCAGCGGAAACAACACCATTAGCTATTATGCCGATGTACTGCAAAGCAATCAGGTCCTCGATCAAGTTGCCTTGCGGCGCCTCCCTGTCGACTCCACCGGTCGGTTGCGCTATCTCTATTCGCACACGGACACGATCACTACCAATCGGGAGCGGGACAAAGCGCGCCGCAAGCTTGTGGACCACCTCAACATCGCCGCAAATGCAAGGACGAATACCATCACCTTTTCCGTTGACGCGCCAACGCCGTTTGCCGGGCGCGCGGCTGCTGAAACCCTGCTCGCGAGCCTGAACCGAACCATCATTGCGTTGCGGCGGCAGCGGGCTAGCGCCGAACGGGCCTTCCTCGAGACGCGAGTGGAAAACGCACTGCACGAACAGCGGGTGATGGAGGACTCGCTGAGGCAATTCTACGTGCACAACCGAATGGTGAACACGCCGAACCTGCTC
>DATFGN010000212.1:0-5707 GCA_035249405.1 Gemmatimonadales bacterium | reverse complement strand
AACCAGCGTCGGTTCAAGCAGCCCCAGCACTTCGGTGAGCGTCGACACGCCTTTGTCCTGCGCATACCAGCGACGGACCTGAGGAAAGAGACGTGCCTTGTCCATCGTCTTCCGGACTACCTGCACCCATTCCGCCAGCGCCCGGGGCCGCGGGCCCCAATGTCCCAGTTCCCGAAACTCCTGGTCCAGCACGATGACAATGGGGATGGCTCGCGCGGTTCCGGTGAGATACCGGTCCATCACCTCGGGGTGCTCGTCGCGCCGCAGGACGCGCAGCTCATGGCTTTGCGAGGCATCCACGAGTTTGGCGAGGTACGGGATGGTACTGGCGCCATCTCCACACCAGTCCTCGGCGATGACCAGGAAGTAGCGCTTGCTGCCGATCCCGCGCGTGGCGGTCAACGCCCAATCGGGTATGCGCGCGATGTCGTACATCGCGGCCCACAGCTCGCGGTTGGCGTGCGCTTCCTGGACGAACTGATGGTAGGGAAGTGCCTGATTCCACAACGCGCGAAAGTCGAGATTCATGGCTTCAATACAACCGCGACGCGGCGAAGCATGCGACAAGATTCCATGAAAAGAACTTCACAGACTCAGATCTCCCGGATTTCGACCCCACGACGCTTCAGCTCATCGACATAGAGGCCAAACGGAACGGCCTCATCCGGCGTGCGCACACCACGCTCGGCGATGCGTCCATCCGCCTGCATGAGTCCGGTGATCGACAACGAATAGCCGGTAGTACGCATCATGGCACTGATGCCGCGTGCCTCGTCGTAATAGTCGAGCAGCTCCCAGGACGCCCGCCGGCCGTTGCCGCCGAGCACGTCCACGCGCAGCGCGACCAGGTCTTTGGCCTGCGGCTTCGAGAGCTTGGGGGAAACGGTCGCAATAAAGGCGTCGCGCGGGACGACGTCCTTCCCTTTCACCTTGATGGGAGTCAGGTCGAGCAGCCCCAGCTCGCGGATCGGCCGCATGACGGCGAGGTGGCCGGGGTAGCGGAGGGTCTTGTACTCCATGGTCCGCACTCGTCCTTCGTACGCCCACGGCAAGGTCGAGATGCCACCACCCGTATGGAACGCCTCGAGCGTCCCGACGGGCGGCGGGAAGGCCAGCGATTCGAGCTCCGACAGCGCGTCGACGCGCGCCGGCTTGCCCTCGCGCAGCACCCAGGAGGGCGTCGTGTAGTAGTCCAACGCGCCCTCGAGGGAATACACGATCTGGTAGTTGAGCGGCGGCTCGGGGTGCTGTGGCAAGCCACCGACATAGATCTTCACCGATTCCGCCTGGCCCACACGCCGGATGCCTTCGGCCGCGAGGATGTTCACCATGCCTGGCGCGAGGCCGCAGTCGGGAATCACGGAGACGTTCCGCGCCTTGGCCTCCCCGTCCAGCTGCTTCTGGCTGAAGACGATTTCGGTGTTGCCGCCGAGATCGGCGTAGTGCAGCCCGTTCGCGACCGCGGCACGGGTGACTTCGAGGTTGTAGTAGTAAGGCAGCGCGTTCAGGACCGCGACATGGCCCTGCAGCACCCGTGCGACGGCCCCGGGGTCCTGCACGTCGATCTTCACGAGCGACAGCTTCTTGCTGGCGAGCGTCTTCACGAACCCGGCTACACGATCCGGCTGAATATCCGCCACCGTCACCTGCTCCACCGAACCCTGCTGGAGCAGATCGTACGCACAGGCGGACCCTTGCAGGCCCGCGCCCAGAACCATCATGCGCATGCGGTGGAATTCTCCCGACGGAAGTGACGAGTGGCTGCGCGAAAAGCGGCCGAAAGCTAGTCGGCCGTCACAGGCGCGGGAAGCGCGCGGAAGTGCATGCCCACCATTAGATTCGGCCGTTCGTGAAACCCGCCGATCTCACCCGTCAACGCCTCGTGCGCGCTGCCCTCGAGCTGTTCACCACGCAGGGCTATCACGCGACGACGACTCCCCATATCGCGCGCAAGGCCGGAATTGCCGAAGGAACGATTTACCGGCATTTCGTCGGCAAGCAGCAACTCTTGAACGAGCTGTATCGCGGCGCCGCGCGGTGGGCGGTGCAGCTGGTTCGACAGGCGGACTCCGGGCCCAGTGCCGCACGCGAACGCCTCACGCGTCTCGCGGAGCTGCTGGTTGAAGGCGCCGGGCGAGAGCCGGCGGTGGTCCGATTGTTCTTCTTTCAGGACGTGGCCGGGTTGCTCGACGAGGCCTCGAACAAGTCCGGCCGCGAGTTTCGGGGCGCGCTGGAAACTCTCGTGGCTCAAGGCAAGTCAGAAGGCACGGTGCGGGCCGGCGGCGTGGATGTATTGGCCGCGGCGTGGCTCGGCGTGATGCGCGTGGCCCTGGAGCGGATTCTCGTGCGGGAATGGGGCGCGGGGAGCTCGGGTGTGCGACTGTGCGCCGAAGCGGCCTGGGATGCGATCAAGGCAGGTTAGACCCCCGTCGCAGTTCCAGCAGGGCCAGCTCCGGCGGCACGAACACACGGATCGGCACGCCAACCACGCCGATGCCCCGGCTGACGTACAGGTGACTCCCTCCGTCCTGGAAGTGCCCAGCGACGTACTTCGTGATCAGCCGGCCCGCCGACCACCCGATCAAGGGTGCGACGATCTGCCCGCCGTGAATGTGCCCGGCCAGGGTGAGTGGAACGCCACGCAGCCGCGCCGTGTCGAACGCTCCGGGCCGATGCGCGAGCAGGATCGAGAACGCCCCAGGCGCCACGCCGCGCAACGCGCGATCGACCGCGATGGTCTGCGGATCGTCCATGACCCAGTTGTCGGGATCGTCGATGCCGAACAGGGTCAACGACCCGCCGCCACGCTCGATCACATGCGCGTCGCCGCTCAGGAACACCTGGCCGGCGTCGCGCACACCTTTGATCACGAGGGCCGCCCCGGTGTAGCGGTCGTGATTGCCGAGGCAGGTCACGACGCCATGGGGAGCGGTGAGATCCCGGAAGGTGCTGACGTATGGCTGGATGTAGCGTGGTGAGATGTCGATCATGTCCCCGGTCTGCACCACGAGGTCGGGACGCAGCGAATTGGCCAGGGCCACCACGTCTGCCATGTGGTCACGCTCCATGAAGACGCCGGCGTGCACGTCGGAGACATGGAGGATGCGGAAGCCGTCGAATGACTCCGGCAGATCAGGGAAGAACAGGGTGCGTCGCGTGACGAGCGGCAGTCGCCTGGCGCTCCAGACTCCGTGACCCATGATGGCGAGCCCGGCGCCGGCGTAGACGTACGTCGCACGGGCGAGGAAACGGCGACGAGAAATCGCGGAGTGGGGAGCGGGGAGTGGTTCTGCTCCGTGCGCGATCGCTCCCCGCTCCCCGCGTACCTGTCGCACCAGCCACACCAATCCCTTGCCGATGATGTAGACGGCGACCAACCCCACGAAGATCCAGCCGAGGATCTGCCAGGCCACCCACGGCGCGAGCATCGGAATGCCGCCACCGCCCCAGACCGTGCCGAACAGCGCGCGGCGCGCGACGAAGATCCAGGGGAAGTTGAACAGGGCGAAGACCACCACCAGGCCGAGGCGGATCCACCGTGCTCGCCTCGGCGCGGCAGCGTCGGGGAGCCGCTCCCACAGGTACCGAAACACGAGGACTTGGGGCGTAACGAAGAGGAGCAAATAGATTATCCGCATGCCGTCACGCTCATGGTGGGCGATGGCCGCGCTGCTGGCGGCCGCTCGCGTGTCCGCTCAGCAGCTCTCTCCCGTCGAACGGGCCCGACTCGCGGCCGCGGTCTGGTCCGAAGCCCGCTACAATCTCCCAGCCTGGGACCGTGTCCGGGCCGATTGGGACTCGGGGTTCGCCGCTGTGCTGGGCCTCGCGGCGACGCGCCAGACCGACGTGTCGTTCTATCGCCGCCTGCGCCGCTTCGTCGCCTTGCTGGGCGACGGCCAGGCGGCCGCGCTGCCTCCGCCATCGGTCGCGACTCGTCTGGCGCGCCCGCCAATGGTGCTGCGCGCCGTGGAGCGACGGGCATTCCTGATCGACTACGTCGAGAACGACGAGCTGCGCGTCGCACGGCCCGAGCGAACCGCGGAGATCACCGCCGTGCAAGGCATTCCCGCCCACGTCTGGATCCGCGATTCGGTGCTCCCTGAGGTTGCCGCGGCCAGCGAGGCGGCGCGCTGGGACCGTGCCGTCGCCCGGATGCTGGACGGAGAGAAAGGTACCGCCGTCCACCTGCAGCTCCGACTGCCCGGCGGAGAGGAGCGCGGCGCGAGCGTCACGCGCAGTGTCGCCTTCACCGATCGCTTTCCGCTCACCCCACCCGCTCTGCAAGTCGATACCCTTCCGGACGGCGTCGTCTGGGTCCGATTGACCTCGTTCGCCAACCCCGACGTCGCCCGGTCGTTCGATCGTGCCTTCCCGGATTTTGCCGGCGTGCGGGGCCTGATTCTCGATCTGCGCGACCACGACGGCACGGGTGGCGGCCGGGAAACCGGATATCGCATCCTCGGCCGGCTCATCGACCGTCCGCTGGTGACGTCGCGGTGGCGCACGCCGCAATACCGCCCCGCCTATCGCGGACAGGACATGCCGGATTCTGCGGGCGCATGGTTTGCGGCGCCGCCGGACACCGTGCCGCCCCGAAACGATCTCGCTCGCTACGCCGGACCGATCGCGGTGCTCGCCGGCCTGCGCACCGCCGGCGCCGCCGAAGACCTGCTCGTCGCCCTGCGCAACGCGGGGCGCGGCCCGATCATCGGCGAGGCGTCGGCGGGTAGTGCGGGACAAGTGGGTGAGTTCCGTCTCTACAAGGACTGGCGGCTGCGGCTGACCGTCACGCGCGACGCCTTCCCCGATGGAACCGAGATCCAGGGCCGCGGCATCGCCCCCGAGATCCCGGTCGCCGTGAAGGTGTCGGATTTCCTCGCCGGGAAGGACCCGGCGCTGGAGCGAGCGCGGAGCTACATCACCGACAAGGGATCGCCGTAGTCAGCGGTCCAGCCGCTCCCGAAAAAACCGCTCGATGGCGAGCCACGCGCTGTCGGCGACCTCCGGCTTCTCGCGCGTCTGCAGGAAGGCGTGCCCGACGCCGGGATAGACATGGTACTGATAGTCGACTCGCGCCCGCTGCAATGCGGAGGTGAGGTCGGTCAGGCCGGCGTTGATGCGCGCGTCATTCTCTCCGTACACTCCCAAGCCGCCCGCCGTGATGCGCGCCAGCGCCGCGGTATCGGGCCCGGAGCCGTAGCAGACGACGAACGCGCCCAGCTTCGGGTTGTTGGTCGCGTAGCGAAAGCTCTGCGAGCCGCCCCAGCAGAATCCGATCACGCCGATCCGGTCGCCCCGCACGGCCTTGAGTGTCTGGAGATACCCGAACGTGGCGTCCAGATCCCGCGTCACCGTGTCCGCGTTGAGCGCCCCAATCCGGCGGCGCGTGCTGTCCTGGTTCGCGGGCGTTCCGCCGCGCCGCGACAACAGGTCGGGGCCGATCGCGACGAAGCCGCGGCGCGCCAGCTGCTCGACCGCGGGCCGGAGGCGGTCCGACATCCCGTAGATGTCGTGAATCACGATTACCGCCGGAGCTTTGTCGGCACGCTCCGGAAACGCGAGGTACGCGGTGAGGGTATCGGCGCCGGATGCGTACTTCACGTATTCGGAATGGATGTCGGCGGACGGGCGGTCGGGCGGTCGGGCAGACGGGATGACAAACCCTGCCGCGCCAACCAGACCCAGGCCGATCAACCCGACCGCCAGA
>DATFGN010000211.1:0-2491 GCA_035249405.1 Gemmatimonadales bacterium | reverse complement strand
TCGGTCGCGAGGCCCGCGAGCAGGTCGAGCAGCGCGAGCGAGTCAGGGCCGCCCGATACGGCGACGAGCGCCGTGCCGGGACGAGCGAACAACCGGCGCCGGCGGACTTGGGCGGCGAAACGCTCAGCGAGGGATGACATTGGCCTTACCTTACTATACATGGTCACCCCCGACGAGACCTACCAGCTGCTGCGACAGCTCACGTCCCCGGTCGTGGCGATTACTTCCGCCCATGCGGGCAAACGCAATGGGATGATCATCGATAGTGCGATCCGGGCATCGATCGTCCCCACACAGCCACGGCTCGCGATGTTCATCCACAAGTTCAATGTGAGCCACGGGCTGATCTTCGAGAGCGGTCAGTTCGTCCTGCATCTGTTGCGGCAGGATCAGTTCGATCTGATCCACCGTCTCGGGTTTGTCCACGGCACGGCGGCTGACAAGCTGGCGGACGTGCCGTGCCGTCCGGGCCGTCTGGGCCCGCCGGTGCTGGATGAGTGCTATGCCCATTTCGAATGTCGTATCGTGAACGCGATGGATACCGGCAGCTCGACCTGTTTTTTGGCTGATGTGGTAGAGGTGGGCTATGGGGCGGCTGATGGTCCACGGGGCGAGGTGATGACGGCGCCCTACTTCCGGGCCAATCTGCCGCCGGCGTGGCGGCCCGAGTACCTGGAGCTGCTGGCCGCAGCGCAACGGTTCGCGCTCGAGCGGTCGGGGGATATTCGCGCGCTCGTGTGGCGCACCGTGACTGGCTGACCGCTCACTTCGAATCCAGCACCTCGCGGACGCGCCGCACCAGATCGTCGGGCTCGAACGGCTTCTGAAGGAACGGCGAGCCGTCGTGCGGCACGCCGTGCGACACCACCGCCTCATCCGCGTACCCTGAGGCATACAGCACGCGAATGTCGGGCCGCAGCTCGCGGTAGCGACGCGCCAGCTCGGCGCCGCTCATCCCCGGCATCACCACATCCGTCAGCAGCAGATCGATCGCCGCCTCCTGTCCTTCCACCATCCGCAGCGCCTCGATGCCGTCCGCCGCTTCGATCACGCGGTAGCCGTAGCGCGACAGTACGTCGCGGGCCAGGTGCCGCACTCCCGGCTCGTCTTCTACTAGTAGCACGGTGCCCGTCCCCACCGCCTCGGGCTCCGGTGGCGTCGCCCGCGGCATTGGAATCGTCGACTCGGCGCTCGGGAAATAGATCCGGAACCGCGTGCCCCGGCCGGGCTCGGAATCGACCGCGATCATGCCTCCGCTCTGGCGCACGATGCCGTACACCGTGGCCAGCCCGAGACCCGTGCCCTTGCCGACCTCTTTGGTCGTGAAGAACGGCTCGAACAGGTGCTCCTTCACATCGGGGCTCATGCCGAGACCCGTATCGCTCACGGCGAAGAGCACGTGGGCCCCGGTGCCCGCTTCCGGATGTACCTGGGCCAGCTCGGCGTCGAGCGGGACGTTCGCGGTCTCGATCGTAATGCGGCCGCCCGAGGGCATCGCGTCGCGCGCGTTGACGGCCAGGTTCATGATCACCTGCTCGAGCTGGCTCGCGTCAGCCAGGACGTAGGCGAGGTCCGGCTCGAGCTTGGTGTGCAGGGTGATGTGCTCGCCGATCACGCGCTGGAGAATGCGCTCCATGTCGCGCACCACCAGGTTCACGTCCAGCACGGTGGGGCGCAGCACCTGCTTGCGGCTGAACGCCAGCAGCTGGTGGGTGAGGTTGGCGGCGCGGCGGGCGGCGCCGATGATCTCCTGCACTTCCTCGTGGTCGGCATCGGCCGGCAGCGACCGATCCAGCAGCGTGGCATACCCGACGATGGCGGTGAGCAGGTTGTTGAAGTCGTGCGCGATCCCGCCCGCCAGCTGACCCACGGCTTCCATCTTCTGGGCCTGGCGCAGCTGCTCCTCGAGTCGCTTGCGGTCGGTGACGTCCTCCACCACGGCGAGCCGGGCCGGCCGGCCCGCGAAGTCGATGTCGTCGAAGGTGACCTCCACGTCGATCAACCGTCCGTCGCGGCTCTTGTGACGCAGCCCGGTGGCGCGGGCGGTGCCGCCGCGGTACTGCGCCAGGACGTCTCGCAACCGGTCGATTTCCACTTCGGGACGGATATCCAGCAGCGTCATGCGGAGGAATTCTTCGCGCGAGTAGCCGTAGCGACGCACCGCCGCCTCGTTCACCGTCAGGAAGCGCAGCGTGGCGGCATCGTAGGCGAACATGGCTTCGGGGTTACCCTCGAACAACCGCCGGTATTTCGCCTCGCTGGCCAGCAGGCGCTCCGCCGAGCGGGTGCGCTCGATCGCCATGGCCACCTGGGCCGACACGACCTCGAGGATTTCCAGCTCCGCCGGCCCGTAACGAACGCCCTCGGTATAGCTCTGGACCGTGAGCACGCCGATCGTGTCGGCGCCCACCTTGAGCGGGACGCCGAGCCAGTCGAGCGACGGCGCGCCCAGGAGCTCCACCTCGCCGCGGCGCTCCAGGGCCGCCACGCT
>DATFGN010000210.1:0-3850 GCA_035249405.1 Gemmatimonadales bacterium | reverse complement strand
GGACGACCACGAGGGCATTGTCACCGCGGACCTCCAAGTGCTGGTGAACGATCAGCTGTTCGCGACTATCAAGGGCACGGCGCCGGAGATCGCGATTCTGGGCGCCGACGGACAACCGCTGGGTGAAGAAGAGCGGCACGCGTTGCGCGAGCTGTTCCGGCTCCCCGCCCGCGTGTTTAGCTTCTTCCAGGACCTTCTGCATCCGGTGCGGCGCTGCTTCCATGTCTAGCCCGCGCGCTTCCTGGGAGGACATGCGTGAACCGCTTCCCGCCCGTGTGGACCGGCGTCGCCGCGGCGGCCGTCCTGGCCGCCTGCATCGACGCCGGCACGGGTCCCCGCCTCAGCGATCCGGCCGCGACGTCGGCCGCACTGAGCTCGGTGGACAGCGCGCTGGTCGCGCCGGTGGTCACGAGCTTCGCCGTCCTCGGGAGCGATATCAACCCGTCTCCGTTTTTCACCGCGGCGGCTTCGGATGCCCTGGGCCCGGTCGTTCCCGACACGCTCTACGGCGCGATCTTCACCTGGAATCCGGACTCGGCCCGCTACTTCCGCACGCAGACCACCGGCGGCCCGTCCAACGGTGTCCGGTACATGCTGTACGCGGTGGATCCGGCGGGCGACCTCGTCATTCCCCTCGTCCCGATCGGCGCGGTGGATCTGCTCGACGAGAGCACGCCGGTCACGGGCATCATGCATGTCCAGGTCGAGGACAGTCTCGGCACGACCTACCTCGACTACACGGCCACGCTCGTCTCGCGCGTCGTGTTTTTCACCGCGGCGGTTTCGGGGTTCGTCACGAACGGGGCGAGTGGACCGGCGAACAAGACACTCACCTTCAGCATCACCGCCCAGATGGACCTGACGACGCGTACGGCTCGGGCGACGTTCACCCTCAACGCCCCGGCCTTGGCGGTTGGGCTCGAGGCGACGTCCACCAAGCTGCAGGGGACTGAAACGGCCTCGCTCACCTACACGTTGTCACGTCCCGGAGAAACGCTCCGGCAACAGGGGTATCTGACCACGACCAACGACGTCCTGGACACCCTGTCCGCCGAGATCCGCCTCAATGAGCAGGTCTATGCGTCAGTGGAGGGGAACGCCCAGAGCGCGACCTTCTATGACCGGGATGGAACCGTGATCGCCGATGCGGGCAACCAGCATGACGTGCTGGTGGCGCTCGGACACCTACGTAGGTCCGTGGAGGAAACGCTCGCGTTCATCCAGAGTTTGTTCAATCCGATCGAGAATCTGTTCACGAAATGATTTGGACCCGCGACCGCTCAGCGCTAGTTTGGAGACCGGTCGCCGCACCCCTTTCTTTTGTCCAGGAGTCCCCGTGATTTCATGGGCCCGCAGCAAACGCACGTCTCTCTTCGTTCTCCTGGCCGCCGTCGCATGCAGCGATTCGAGCGGCCCCACCACGATCGTCAATCCCTCCGCGACCATCGCCGACCTGTTTGCCGTCGACAGCGCGATCAATACCGCCCCGTTCCGTGCCATCATCGACCTGGGCGGGTTCATTGCGTTGCCGTCGGCGCCGCTCCCGCTCGCGCGGATCGCGGCGGCGTTGCAGTACAGCCTGCCGCCGGCGCCGACCGGGGCACTCCGGGGCGTGATGCGGCGCAGCCCGACACCCGGGACGCCGCGGCTCCCAGTCGGGTTGCTGGCCGGTCGGCCCCCGGTGTTCCCGGACTCGCTGCTCGGTCTCGTGTTCGAGTGGGATCCGGACTCGCTGCATTACGCGTCGACGAATCGCACCGGGGCACCGCTGAACGGGGTCCGTTTCATTCTGTATGAGACCGATTCGCTGACGAGCTACCCGGATACCGGAGTCGAAGTCGGGTCTCTCGACATCATCGACCTCGTCCCGGCCGCCGGCGCCCAGCTTCGGTTCCTGGTGCGTGGTTTGAACGACACGCCGACGTTCCTCGACTACTCGTTGACGTTCCTGCCCGGGCCGAGCGGGGCCAGCGTCGGCGCGGACGGGTTCGTGAGCAACGGAGCCGCGGGTGGCCTGGAGCGGCGGTTCACATTCACGGCGGACATCACCTATACGGAAACCGCGGGTGGCGCGGATCAGACCGTTGATTTCAGTTACGACTACAACGTGCGCAACATCGCGGTGGATCTGCACCTCGCCGCGAGCGATGACACGTTGCAGGACTCGAGCATCTCCGTCATTGATTACCGCTTCGCGCGCACCAACGAGAACATCCGGCTCGTGGGAGCGGATACGACGACCAATCTCGGCAATACCGACAATGGCCAGCTCGTGGTCACCGTCAACGGCCATCTGTACGCCACGCTGACGACCACGAACAACACC
Organism: Gemmatimonadales bacterium; assembly: GCA_035249405.1. Lineage (GTDB taxonomy): Bacteria > Gemmatimonadota > Gemmatimonadetes > Gemmatimonadales > GWC2-71-9 > DASTHG01. The sequence continues at coordinate 1,524 of DATFGN010000210.1, read as the reverse complement.
CAGGTGATCACCGACGCCAACGGGGCCGTCGTGCCGATCAACGGCAACGACGACCGCTACGAGGACACGATCTTCCTCGCGCTCCTCTTCGGGGTCCTCTACGCGGCGGGAACGCTGGGCGTGGTGCTGGCGATTCCGGGCTTCCTGCTCGGTTTCTCGTTCGGTCTGTTGTGACGACGCGGTGTCGATGAGCTGATCTGGCCCCGGGTCCGGCGCGCGCTACCTTGCGGGGGGATCGCAGCATCCCCACTGCCTGGTGGGGCCTCGCCGGACTCGGTTTCGCATTGGGGGCGCCATGACGACGCGGCGTGGTTTCGTGCGGACGCTGTTCGCGGCACCGGCGGTGATCCCGGCGCTGCGCAACGATGGACTCGCCCACTTGAGCGCCGTGATGCGCGCCACGGGGAGCCGCTCCCCGCTCGAAACGGCCGACGATGAGGACTTCTGGCGCGAGATCCAGAACGCGTTCACCGTCGACCGCGCGATCATCAATCTGAACAACGGCGGCGTGTCGCCCAGCCCACGCATCGTGCAGGAAGCGATGCGGCGCTACCTCGAATTCTCGAACCAGGCGCCGGCCATCACCATGTGGTCGGTGTTGGAGCCCGAAGTCGAGGCGGTGCGGCGGCGGCTGGCCGCCGACTTCGGCTGCGATGCCGAGGAAATGGCGATCACGCGCAACGCCTCCGAGGCGCTGGAGATCGTGCAGCTGGGCCTGCGGCTGCAACCCGGGGACGAGGTCCTCACGACGACGCAGGATTACCCGCGCATGATCACCACATGGGAGCAGCGGGCGCGGCGCGAGGGGATCGTCCTGAAGCAGATCCCCTTCCCCGTGCCCCCGCCTTCACTGGACGATCTGGCGCGCCGCTTCGAGGAAGCGATCACGCCGCGCACCAAGGTGCTGCACATCTGTCACATCACGAATCTCACGGGGCAGATTTTCCCGGTGCGGCGGATCTGCCAGCTGGGGCGCGCGCGCGGCCTCGAGGTGATCGTGGACGGCGCGCACGCCTACGCCCACTTCCCGTTCACGCGCGACGAGCTGGACTGCGACTACTACGGCACCAGCCTCCACAAGTGGCTGCTCGCGCCGCACGGGACGGGATTCCTCTACGTGCGCCGGGAGAAGATTCCCAACCTGTGGCCGCTCATGGCGGCGCCGCCCTCCATGGACGGCAACATCCGCAAGTTCGAGGAAATCGGCACGCACCCGGCGGCCAACCACAACGCCATCGCCGAGGCGCTCACCTTCCATCAGGGGATCGGCGCCGAGCGCAAGGCGGCGCGGCTGCGATTCCTGCGGGACCGGTGGGCGAAGCGGCTGGAGCAGGTCCCGGGCGTGAAGCTGCTCACGTCCTACGATCCGAAACAGTCGTGCGGGCTGGCGTCGTTCACGCCGGGGACGCTCGACGTCGGCAAGCTCACCGGCTACCTGTGGGACAAGCACAAGATCATCGTGACCGCGATCGATCACCCCGAATTCAAGTGCCTCCGGGTGACGCCGAACGTGTACACGCTGGC
>DATFGN010000209.1:0-5192 GCA_035249405.1 Gemmatimonadales bacterium | reverse complement strand
CGTTTCACGCGCCCGTCGATGACCTTCCCGCTGAAGGTCAGCGGGTGGCGCGAGTTCTGGCGCCGGCCCGTACCCACGCTGGTGGCGACGGGTGCCGCGGGGGAAGTGTGGGTTGCCCAGGCCCGCCTGGTGATGACGGTGCTGGCGGTGTTCCTGCCGGTGGTCGAGTCGTTGCGCCAGCCCGGTTCGCGCGCCGTCACCGTCGGGCTGCTGGGCGTTGTGGTGGGGGTCGCCGCCTCGCTCCTGGCCTATGGCGTCGTGCGACAACGCACCTATCAACCGGGGCTGGGGTTCATTACCAGCCTGCTCGACGTGACCCTCGTGAGTGGGGTCCTGGCCGTGCTCCTCGTGCTGGGGCAGCCGCTCAACGCGGCGGCCGTTGTCGTCGCGTTCTCCCTCTATTTCCTGGTCATCGCCGCCTCCGCGCTGCGCTTCGACGCGCGGATCTGTGTGGCGACCGGGGTAGCGGCGGTGACCGAATACACCGGAATCTCCATTGCGGCGAAGGCCGCCGGTCCGGAGCTCGTCGCCGCCAGTGCGCCCATCGCGCGGCTCGCGCTGCTGGCGGCCGCCGCGCTCCTCGCCACGGCGCTCGTGTGGCGAACCCGGGAGCTGCAATCACTCTCCGCGCGGGACAAGCTGACCGGAGTCCTGAATCGCGCGATTTTCGACGACCTGCTGCACGACGCTGCCTTGCGCGCGCGCCGCTACGGACGACCGTTGTCGATCCTGATGCTGGACGTCGACGAGTTCAAGCATTTCAACGACACGTGGGGCCACGCCGCCGGCGACGAAGCGTTGAAAGCCGTAGCCGCCGCCATCAAGCAATCGGTGCGACAGGGCGAGATCGTCGCCCGCTACGGTGGCGACGAGTTCGTCGTGCTGTTTCCGGAAACGCGGCCCGATACCGCGGTCTCGCGCGGGGAGAAGATCCGGATGCGGGTGCCGCCGATCGTGGCCGGCGGGCGGGGACGCGAGCAAACCGTCCCTGTGACGATCAGCGCCGGCGTGGCGAGCCTGCCGGCCGACGGTATCGACGGGTTCGAAGTCCCGAATCAGGCCGACATGCGGTTGTACGAAGCGAAGCACGGCGGCCGCAACGCGGTCGTGGGCCCCGCCGCGGCCGACGTGCCGCCGGCGGCTCAGGCCGAAGGCCGGTAGAACAAGCGGTACGCGGCCAGCGCCCGCGTCACCGCTTTGTCGACCTCGCCGGCGATGAAGGCCGGCAGCGCTCCGACCTTGCTGCGGATCGCCGCCTGACCGTTCGGCGCCCGGCCCGGCCCAACCCCCGCATACTGATCGAGCAACCCGGCGCGGAGGGCCGCCAAGGTCCACGGCTTCGTCTCGACGGTGACCTTGGTGACGGCCACCCCGCGGACGCTGCCGTTCGTGTCCAGACCGACGGCGACTTCGATGGGTCCATGCGGCGTATCGACCCGAATGAAGGTCAACGCGCCGACCGGTCGGGTGTCCCTGGCGCCGGTATAGAAGGTCACGATCCCTTCGCTGGGGCTCCAATTGGCCGCGGCGGAAAGCCGTCGGGCGTCAGCAGTCGACAGCCGCACTTCACGGGCGGTAAAGGCGGTGGCTTCCGGAACGAGGCGACGGACGGCATCCTCACGCTTCACCAGCACCACGGTGGGCGTGATGTGCAGGAGCGTCGCGAGCCCGGCCAGCAGCAGCTGTTTCATGAGTGGATCCTTTCCGGACTCGGGGCGAACCACATGCGTCGCACCGCCAACACGGTGACGATGAGGTAGCCGAGTCCCATGGCAAAGCCGCCGGCGACCGTCAGCACGGCGCCCTGCGGCGTGACGAATTTGGCGAGCCACATCCCGGCAAAGTCGAACCAGGGTGCAGCGAAGAGCAGCAGGATCAGCCCGATTCCCCACCCGCGCGACAAGCCGAGCCCGAGTACCACGAGTGAGAGGGCGGCGGCGAAGACGCCGTACATCGGAACGTGCACGTGCGTGTCCTGCACGAGCAGTTTGGTGTCCACGAGATGCGTTTCGGAGGTATCCATGGAGCCGAAATCACTCATCTGCATGTGGTGCTCCATCACCATGGTCGTCTCGGGCGACGCGGCGGGCGGCGGCTCCACATAGGTCTTGGCGACCCGGGCCGGGGTAAATCCCGAGTAGAGCGCGACCATGATGCCCCCGAACAGGTAGGACAACCCGAACGTGGCGAGCAGGCAGGTGACGAGCCATTTCACGCGCACATCGACGCGACTGAGATCGTACGGCATGCGGTCTCCCGCTCAAAAGAGGTAGACCAGCTCCACAACCCCGAGCAGGTTCGTGTCCCGGAGACTGCCGTCGGCGTCCGGGAACACCGCCTGATTCGAGTGGTCGATGCGCAACGCGGGGCGCAGGGAGAATGCCGGCAACCGGAACGACGTGTGCTCGACGTTCGAGAAGATCCCCTCCTGCGCCTCGCGATAGAAATACCAGGGCGAAATGGTGAGCGATTGCAGCGTCTGCACCGTGCCACTGAGGAGCCCGTCCTTGTCGCGCAGGGTCTCGGCGCGCACGGAGAGCCCGAACGACTGGCCCAGGCGATAAAAGGCTGTTCCGGCGAGCCCGGTCCAGGTTGCCGCGGCTCCGCCACCCACCAGCTCACGCCCGAAATTACCTTCGACGCCGATGATGAGCGCCGACAGCGGCTGTAACGTCGCATCCGCGGCGATGAGGGTGCGCTGCTGCGCATCGGTCCCAGCCACTTCCGGGCCGTACAGGGCATTCAGTCCGACCGCGACGCCCTCGGCCGGAAACACATCGACGCGCACGCCGGCCGTCTTGCCACGGTTGTTGTCGAGCGGCACTTCCCAGCCGTTGGCCACATATCCCGCCACGCCGACCGTGGGGGACACGGCATAGCGGGCCACGACACCCGTCAGCTTGCCGGGGCGCGCCAGCTCGAAGGTGAAGCTGCTCGTCGGAATCAGATTCAGTGGCTCATCGTCACGCTCGAAGCCGATCGGGGCATCGAAACGACCGAAGTCGATGCTCAGGGCCGTCGCGCCCGGCGGCGTCCAGCTCACGAGCAGATTGTCGATCTCGATTTCGGTAATCGGCTCACCGGTCGTCTCGTCGGTGAGCAGCGCGGTCGTGAGCTGGGCGAACAGATACAGATGGTCGGACCAGGGCCGGAACAAACTGAGCGCGATCTTCGAGCCGGCGAACGAATTGGTGCGCGCGTTACGGTCCCACGCATAGGCCCCGACCGCGAAGCCGCTGACCGTCAATGGACGTGCGTCCTGGAATGTGACATCCTGTGCGGCGGCGGTTCGAGCCAGCCCGCACGCTAGAAGCCCCCAAAGCGCATAGCGCATCGGTGCCACCTCCGAAAAAACGTCAGTTGTCAGGAAACGACGTGAGCGCTAGGAGGGGCGCTGGTTCGGAGGGGGTGGTGTGGGGCCGAAGCTCGGGGAATCGGGCATAGCGATAGCGTCGTTCATCGTGGCGTCGTCGTCAGCGATCGGTGGTGCGTTGACGGACACGACCGGGGGGAGGGCCTCGTTGACCGACTGCAAGGTGAGACCACCACCAGTCATTTCGTCGCACCAGCACGTGCCGACGGGATCGCCATGGCTGGCGTGGTGCGCGGCCATGTGGCGGCACGCCTGCAGCGCCAAGACGCTCCCGAACGAACCCGCGCTTACGTAGAACGGCAGCGCGAGCACCAGCAAGCGTTTCAGAATCGATCTCGGTCGCATGGGCTTCACAGTCTATCCCCTGGCGCGCCGCTGGCGCAACCCGGGGCCATTTATGTAAACTGCAGCGTTTCTAGAGTTTACCTCGAACCTGGATGGGTGTTCCGTCGCCACCATGCCGACCGCCATCGACCATCCCACCAGCCGTGGTTTGGAAGGAGTTGTCGCCAATGAATCGTCGATCTGCTACGTGTTCGGCGAAGAAGGGCGCCTCATCTACCGCGGCTACGACATCAATGACCTCGCCGATCACTCGACGTTCGAGGAGACCGCCTATCTCCTCCTGAACGGCGATCTGCCCACCCGGGATCAGCTGAAGCACTTCAGCGGCGAGGTGAAGGCCGCCCAGCGGCTCGACCGGGTGGTGCAACGGGTGATCCGCGATGCACCCCTCACGGCCAACCCGATGGACGTACTGCGCACGGCCGTGAGTGCCTCCGTGTTCGTCGATCCCGATCGCGGCAACGACGGGCGGGATGCGGAGTACCGCAAGGCGGTCCGCCTGCTCGCGCAGCTTCCCACGATGGTCGCGATGTTCCATCGACTGCGCAACGCCCAGAAACCCCTCGCGCCACGGCGCGGGCTCTCGGTGGCGGCGAATTTTCTGTACCAGATCTCGGGCGAGCTGCCCGACAAGGAAGTGGAACACGCGTTCGACGTGGCGCTGATCCTCCATGCCGATCACGAGCTCAACGCCTCCACGTTCGCGGCCCGGGTGATCGCGGCCACCTTGGCCGATGTGCATGGGGCCGTCACCGGCGCGATCGCGGCGCTGGCGGGCTCGCTGCACGGCGGGGCCAACACCGAAGTGATGAAGATGCTGCTCGACATCCGGTCCCCGGAGCGGGCCGAGGAATGGATTCGCGACGCGCTGCAGCGGAAGCGCAAGATTTCGGGCTTCGGCCACCGCGTGTATCGCACCGAGGATCCCCGCGCCGCCCACTTGCGGCGCATGTCGGAAACCCTGGGGCGCGCCGCCGGGCAATCGCAGTGGTTCGCGATGCAGCGGATCATCGAAGCTGTCATGAACCGGGAAAAGGGGTTGTACTGCAACGTCGATTTCTATTCCGCCTCGACGTATTACGTCATGGGCATTCCGCTGGACCTCTACACCCCGATCTTCGCCGTGAGTCGCGTGAGCGGCTGGTGCGCCCATGTGCTGGAGCAGCACGCGGACAACCGGCTGATCCGCCCGCGGGCGGACTACGTGGGGCACATGGATCGTCGCTGGGTTCCCGTGCGGAAGCGAGGCTGACCAGTGGCCGGCACCAAGATCGAATATCGCGACGGGCGCTGGATCGTCCCTGACGTTCCAGCCATCCCTTTCATCGAGGGTGATGGAACCGGTCCCGACATCTGGCGTGCCGCACGGCGCGTGTTCGACGCGGCCGTCGGGCGGTCGGGCGGGGGCCGTCGCAGCGTGGAATGGGTGGAGGTATTGGCCGGTGAAAAGGCGTTCCAGCAAACCGGGAGCTGG
>DATFGN010000208.1:0-4865 GCA_035249405.1 Gemmatimonadales bacterium | reverse complement strand
CGAGCTCGTGATGGACGCCCACCTGGGGACCTTCGAGTACGCCCGCGCCGGTCTCACGACCCGCCTCACCGCGCCGATCTCCAAGGATGTGATTGGAGCAGTGGAACTCGCGGCGGGCACGACCGGCGGCGACGCGCCAGTGCAGCGACTGTGGTTTCTCGGTGGTCCCGCGACCTTGCGCGGCTACCCCGGCGGCGTCATTGCGGGGCCGGACTACTGGCGTGGCCGCGTCGAGGTCGCCAATGGGTTTCCGGGCGCCCGGATCGCCGCATTTGGGGACGTGGGCTGGGCGGGACGGGGGATCGATATGACGACCGGTCGGCCGCTCGCGGCGGCGGGCCTCGGCGCATCGTTCCTGGATGGCATCCTGCGTATCGATCTCGCCCGCGCCTTGGTCGCGCCGACCGGCTGGCGGTTGGACTTCTACGTCGATGGGATCTTGTAAGCTGATAGCTGATAGCGTCGTTGCCTTTCGTCTCGTAGCTTCGCCTCCCGTGTCCAACCCCACCATGCTGCCCGAGCTCGACCCTCGAGATCTCGAGTCCGTGCCGGTCGAGCGCTCCGAGACGATTCCGTCCGCCTGGTATACGGACGCGAGGTTCCACGAGCTCGACCGCCGGGCCGTGTTCGCCCGGACCTGGCAGTACGTGGCGGACCTGGACCGGCTCAAGCAACCCGGGGATGTGGTCGTCACGGAAATTGCCGGGGAGCCGATCATCGCGGTCCGCGACAAAGCCGGGGAGCTGCACGTCTTCTTCAATGTCTGCCGTCATCGTGGTGGCCCGCTGGCCCTGAAGGACGAGAACTGCGACATGCTGATCTGCAAGTACCACGGCTGGACCTACCGGCTGGACGGCATGCTGCGCGGCGTTCCGCATTTCAATCAGGTCGAGCTCTTCGACAAGCAAGATTACGGACTCACCCCCGTGCCGTTCGCGCTGTGGGAGGGGTTGGTGTTCGTCCATCTCGGGGATCGGCCGGACCCGATCGAGACGACGTTCACCGGGATCCGTGAGCGTGTGGCGCCGACCCGCCTCGGTGCGCTGCGGTTCGTGCGCCAGGTCGAGTACGAGGTTCGCTGCAACTGGAAGGTGTACGTCGACAACTTCCTCGAGGGCTATCATGTGCCGTACGTGCACCCCGAGCTGTGCACCCTGTACGACTACCAGAACTACGTCACGGAAGTCCACGATCGATACAGCGTGCAAGTGGGGCCGCTGACCGGCGAACGCAACGTGTACACGACCGGTGGCGGCGACGCGCTGTACTACTATGTGTTCCCCAATCTCATGCTCAATGTCGTGCCCGGACGCCTGCAGCTGAACCTCGTGGTGCCCGGCGCACCAGACCGGTGCCGTGTCCTGTTCCGGTATTACTACGCCGAGCCGGAGGCGCCCGGAGCGCCCGAGCGGATTGAGGCGGACGTCACCTTCTCCGACCAAGTGCAACAGGAGGACGCCGAGATCTGCGAGCGGGTGCAGCGCGGTCTCGGCAGCCGGGCGTACGACCGGGGGCGTTTCTCGGTGCGCTTCGAGGAAGGCGTCTATCACTTCCAGCAGCTCCTGAAGCAGGCCTACCGGGGCTGGCAGGAGGCGCGATGACCGAGCTGAAACGGCAGCTCGGCCTCTTCGACGCGACAATGATCAACGTCGGCACCATCATCGCGTCGGCCATTTTCATCGTCCCGGCAGGCATTGCGGCCGGCCTCCACGCCACTTCGCTCACCATCGCCGTCTGGATCGTGGGCGGGATCGTCTCGTTGCTCGGAGCGCTTTCGATCGCGGAGCTGGCGGCGGCGATGCCGCGCGCCGGCGGCGCGTTCGCGTACCTCTCCGACGCCTATGGGCCGATGTGGGGCTACCTGTACGGCTGGGCCAACGGCACCGTCGTGAACCCGGCCTCGATCGCGGCGATCGCGGTCGGATTCGCGGGTTACCTGGGATTCTTCGTGCCGCTTACGGGGGGCGGCATCAAGGTCGTGGCCATCGCCTCCATCGTCGGTCTCACCGTGTTGAACATCGTCGGCGTGCGGGCGGGCGCCTGGACGCAAAACGTGCTGACCGTGCTGAAGATCGGGATTCTCGTCGCCCTGATCGGAATCGGCTTTGCGCTCCCGGGCGGCTCGACCAGCAATTTCCAACCGTTCTGGCCCACCGCGTCCGCGTCCTCGCTCATCGGCCCGCTGGGGGTCGCGATGCTCGGCGTCCTGTGGGCCTACGATGGCTGGATCGAGACGACCTTCGTCGCGGGTGAGGTCACCAACCCGGGCCGGAACCTGCCACGCGCGATCATCTATTCGACGGTGATCGCCGTGGCGTTGTACGTGGCGGTGACTGTGTCCTACACGTTCGTGTTGCCTCCGGACCGCGTCGCGGGCAGCTCGCTTGTCGCCTCCGACGCGGCGCAGGTCACGTTGGGGCGGCTGGGCGCCGGATTCGTAGCCGCCGCGATCCTGATCTCGACCCTCGGCGCCAACAACGGCATCGTGCTCACCGCGGCCCGGATTCCCTACGCCATGGCTCGCGACGGCCTGATGTTCAAGTGGATCGGCGGCGTGCATCCGCGCTTCCTGACGCCGGTGCCGTCGTTGATCGTGCAGGCGGTGATTTCGATCGTTCTGACGCTCTCCGGCAGCTACGACCAGCTCTACACCTACGTGATCTTCACGCAGTTCCTGTTCTACGCCATCATGTGCTCGGCTGTGATCCGGCTGCGCGCCAAGGCTCCGGCCATGGAGCGACCCTATCGGGCGTGGGGCTATCCGGTGACGCCGATCGCCTTCATCGTGTTCGCGGCGTGGCTCGTGGGGAACACGATTCTCGAGAAACCGATCGATTCCCTGAAGGGAACGGTGATTCTGCTGGCAGGACTGCCGCTGTACTTCTACTGGAAGAGGAGACGGTAGGAGACGGTAGGAGTTGTAGGAGACGGTAGGGGGTAACACCCCTACCGTCCTCTACCGTCCCCTACCGACAGTATTTAGTGAGCCAGCAACCCATCCACCGAGAACGCCCCACCACCCGTCACCAGCAGCGCCGCGGCGATCGCGATCACGAGCAGATGGTACTCGTAGCCTTCCTGCCCGGGCTTGTGCTGCCCGGCCCAGTTCATGAAGAAGCCCGTGCCGCGGTGCACTTTCAGGATCGCGCCCACCATCACGGCGGCGATCAAGAGTGCGGCGATCCGGGTGCCGAACCCGGCCACGAGCAGGATTGGACCGGCGAATTCGGCTGCGATCCCGAGGAAGGCGACCGGGGTGGGGAGCCCCACGGTCTTGGTGAAGTACTGCATCGTGCCCGTGTAGCCGTAGCCCCCGAACCAGCCCAGCACCTTCTGCGCCCCGTGGGGGAAGATCACAAACGCCAATACCAGCCGCAGGATGAGACCGGCCCAATCGGCCTGGGTGTACAGCAGTCCATTCAGCATATCCGTGACCTCCAATGTGGACAACAGATCATTTATTGACTAATCAACTAATTAGATAACAAAAAACGCCCTAGTCCGGTTCCTGGTGCACCAACTCCAGCAGTCGCGCCAGCTCGAGCTGGTCTGCCCGTGTCAGTCGTGTCACCACCGCGCGGTCGAAGTCTCCCACCGGGGTATCCAGCCGAGCCAACAGCTGCAGGCCCGCCGGGGTGATGCGGCACCAGACCTGGCGACGGTCGTCGTCGGAGCGCACCCGCACCACCAGCTGCTTCTGCTCGAGCCGATCGATCAGCCGCGTGATGCCTGGCGTCTGCTCGATCATCCGCTCTGCGATAGTGAGCGTGCACAAGCCATTCGGACGCGCGCCGCGCAGAATGCGGAGCACGTTGAATTGCTGTGGCGTGAGCCCATAGGGTGCCAAGAGCGCCATGCCGCGGCGCCGCAAGGCGTCAGCGGCTCGCATGATGGCGAGCACGGCGGCCTTGGTATGGGGCGGGGAGTCGTTGGGCGCCATGGCGAACAACGTACTCCACAATAGTTGATTAGTCAAGTATATGAGAGAAAGAAAACGGGCTACCGCAGCACCCGGCGCAGCCACACCGGCCCGCCGGCCACCGAGCCGAGTAGGGTCGAGTGGTCCCACAGTCCCGTCAGGGCAGCCGCCGTTTTGGTCGAAAGGGAAAGGAACACGTTGTTGTCGGCCCACCCGGGATTGAGGTCCAGCCAGAGCCCCGAGGCGGCGAGCTGTCCGCGCAGCGTCCCTCTCCCGAGTTGCGGCCCGACGGTGATCGTCGTATCCGATGCGGGCACGCGCTGCAGCTCCCAGGTGCCGGTGACGCTCGAGTCGTCTGCCACGACCAACGTCAACCGGCCCTCGACCACGGGGGCATTGCCGATTTGCGCCAGGTAGCTGTAGACGCCGCTCGGGTCTCCTCCGCTCGAAGGGCCCAGCAGCTGGCCACAGGCGCTGAGGGCGCCGGCCCAGATCAGAAGGAGAGCAGTTCGCCGCATGCTGTAGCTGTATACCCGTGCCTGTGTCCCGGCGTTACATCCCCCCTTACGGCCGGCGTCGACGCCCGTAGTCCAGCAGGTCGCGCAGCTCGATGGGCGCATTCGCTCCGAACACATCCAATTGCCGCATCGTGAGAATCTGCGGCTGGCCGCCGGGGGCCCCAGGCCCTCCCTGTGGGCCTTCCTTTCCCGGTTGACCTGCCGGACCATCGGCGCCTGCGGCGCATTGGGCACCGGATGCGGCGCCACCTTTGCCACCGGCACCGCCCGAGCCACCAGCGCCACCCGGACCGGGCTCCCCACCCGGGCTGCGCGCATCGACCAGACCGGCGAGGAACGGCTCCTCGGTCGGCACCATGATCGTGAACCGGCCGCCGCGGCCGCCGTTGAGTCCACGCAGTCCGTCACCGCCGCGCCCGCCCGCGCCG
>DATFGN010000207.1:0-6042 GCA_035249405.1 Gemmatimonadales bacterium | reverse complement strand
TCGCGCTCTTCGCGTCTCGTCCACGGCGGCCTGCGCTACCTCGAGACGTACGATTTCGGGCAGGTGTTCGAATCCAGCCGCGAGCGGCGCAATCTGCTGCGCATCGCCCCGCACCTCGTGCGCCCGATGCGATTCCTGTTTCCGGTCTACGAGGGCGGCCGCGTCCCTCCGTGGCGGCTGCGGGCGGGGATGTGGCTCTACGACGCTCTGGCGGCGTTCCGCAACGTGCACTGGCACCGTTGGCTGTCCCCCGCCAAGGCGCTGGCCGCCGAGCCCGGGCTGCGGGACCGCGACCTGCGCGGCGCGGCGCTCTATTGGGACGCGCAAACCGACGATGCGCGACTCGTGGTGGCGATGCTGCGTAGCGCTACGCAGGCGGGCGCGTTGGCCGCCAACTACGTCTCCGTCGAGAGTTTCATTCGGGCCGAGGACCGCATCGTCGGCGCGGTCATTCGCGATCAGATCGCGGGCCAGGAAAGTGTGGTGCGGGCCTTGACCGTCGTGAACGCCACGGGCCCGTGGGTGGATCGAGTCCGCCGCATCGACGACGGCGCCGCCAAACCGCTGATCCGCCCCTCCAAGGGGGCGCATGCCATCGTCCGGCGCGAGCGGCTCGGATTGCACGACGCGATCACCATCACGTCACCGATCGACGGTCGTATCATGTTCGTACTGCCGTGGAACGACCTCGCCTACATCGGAACCACCGAAACCGAAGAGGTCGTGAAACCCGAAGAGGTCCGGGCGACCGGGGAAGACGTCATTTACCTGCTGCGCTCGGCGAACGCCGTCCTGCCGCGCGCCCGGCTCACCCCCAAGGACGTCATCGCGACCTGGGCCGGCCTGCGGCCGCTGCTCGCCCCGGACCGCTCGCTCCCGGCAGGCAGGGTGCCCCGCGAACATCGCATCGCGGAAAGCCCGAGCGGCCTCATCACCATCGCCGGCGGGAAGCTCACGACCTGCCGGGTCATGGGAAAGGACGTGGCCGATCTGGTCGCGAAGCGACTGCGCCAGTTGGACGGCCGCTCGCTTCCCCCCCGCCCCGCGACGGACCAGCTGCCGCTGCCCGGCGGCGAGATCGCCGCGCTCGACGTCATGATGCAGTCGGTACGAATGAAAGAGCTGCCGGCCGTCACGGCCCGGCATTTGGTCGATAGTTATGGCACCGAGTCCGCTGCGATCCTCAATCTCGTCTCCAAGAACAAGGTGCTGGGCGGCCCGCTGGTACCGGGGCGTCCGGAGATCCGGGCGGAGGTGGTGTACGCCGTGGAGCGGGAGATGGCGATGCATGTGAGCGACGTGCTGATGCGCCGGCTGCACGTGTTTTACGAAGACCCGCAACACGGAGCGGGCGTGGCGGCGAATGTCGCCCACAAGATGGCCGAGCTTCTGGGGTGGAGCTCGACACGCGAAGACGACGAGATCGGCGCCTACCTCGATGAAGTCCGCAAGGCGCGCGAATTCCTGCGCGAGGTCGGCCGGACCAGCCAGGTGCCGACCGGGGCGTCCCACTGACCGCGACGGCTTAGGGGGTCAGCGCCGCCCGCCTCGGAACAGCCGCTCCAGCCGGCGCACCACCGATGGTTTCCCGCAGATGATTCCGTACGTCCGGGGTTCCGCGCCGCGTGACTGATACGTGCACGTGTAGCGGCCCCCCGCTTCCTCGATCAAGAGCTGCGTAGCCGCGATGTCCCACAGTTTCACACCGTAGTCCACGGCGGCCCCGATCCACCCTTCGGCGGCGAACACATGGGCGATACAATCGACGTACCCGCGCGCATTGGGGTAGTCGCGCTGCAAGCGATCGAACGCATGCCCGGCGCCGCACTGCACGAACCGGGCGCGATCGCCCGCGGAGATCACTTCGCGCCGGAGCGTGCGACGCATGGCATCACGAACGCGCAACCGGCGACCGTCACACCAGGCGCCGAGACCTCGGCCAGCGCTGTAGCACCGGTCCAGGGCAGGAAAATCGATGACGCCGACCAGCGGGCGCCCCTGATAGAACAACCCCAGGATGGTGCCGTAAAACGGTATTCCGTTGGTGAGGCTCGTCGTGCCATCGATCGGGTCGATGATCCACTGAAACCCCGCGTCCGTATTGGACGCCGGTAACTCTTCGCCGAGGACCCCGTGTGCGGGAAACGTCCGTCCAATCGCGGCCCGGAGCGCCCGCTCGACGGCGAGGTCGACGTCCGTGACGAAACTCGCGTCGGCCTTGAGGCGGGTGCGAAACCCGCGCGCAATCCGCCGTCGGATCACCGCGCGCGACAGACCGGCGAACCGGAGCGCCGCGCGATAATACCGGCGCCGCTCCGCCAGCCCGGGAATCATGGCGACGGCAGATACTCAGGTGGAATGGGATTGTCCGGCCGCTCGTCGTCCCACTGCACGGCGGAGATCCACCACCGCGCCCCATCCCAGAACAGCTCGACGCTGTTGATGCCCCGCCCGATGCTGGGACCGTCGGCGCGCTGTTTCATGTCGTAGGTGCTGAAGACGTGCACGACGTTCCCGAACCGATGCGTGGTGCGATGAATCTCCTGCTCGAAGAACCCCGTGCGGACGAAATAGTCGTTGGTGCGGTCCACATAGGCCTGATGGTCCACCACGTCGGCGTGGATCGTCCCGGCGCTGTCCTTGGAGAGTGAGACGAAACGCACGTTGGGGATATAGAGGGAGCGATCGCGTGACCACTGACGTGGCTGGCCCGCCGGCCCGGAAATCACTTCATAGAACGCCTTGAGGATGCCGTCGAGCGTGCCCACGTCTTCGGGGCGCGCCGCCACCGTGGCCACCTCGACGTGCGCGGGCGCCGGCTGTTGTGCCTGGGCCGAGAGGGTGACCGCGAGACCGAGGGGAAGGAACACGAACCAGGAACGCATGATGCCTCCCGAAGGAACATGAAAAACCATGATAACCTCCGGAAGTCTGAAGCGTCCGAGTCGGCTTGGTCAGAAATGGTGATCCAGAGCACGAATCTGCTATGGCCCAGCACGCCAATCGGAACCTCAGGAGACGGTGGGTGTCATTGTGCGTGGATGCCCGGCCGGGAGGAAGGTTGCCGGTCCTGGAGGCGTCCACACACAGGGAGGTTGACGATGAAGGCGTGGAGCGCTGCACTACTGATCACGGGAATGCTCGTCGTTGCTCCCGGCCGGCCGGCGCAGGCACAGGGTCGGTCGCATATCGGGGCGCACGTCGGCTACAACTTCGACGTTGAGAAGGCTTTGATCGGTGCACAGTTGCTGCTGCCGATTGGCCGACGCGTCGAGATCTATCCGTCGTTCGATTACTACTTTGTGGACACCGGGTCGTTGTTCGGCATCAGCGGAGACGTGAAGTTCCGGTTTCCGACCGGTGGGCCATCGGTGTTCTACGCCGGGGGCGGGGTGAACTGGCTGCGGGCTTCTGCCGGAGGCAATTCCGCCACCGATACCGGGTGGGACATCCTGTTTGGTCTGGAATCGCGGTGGGGCGTTACTCATCCGTACGTGGAGGGTCGCGTCATCACGCATAACAACTCCGCATTGCAAATTGCCGGTGGGTTGAACATCACCATCTTCTAGCCGCACCGTAGCACGGGGGGCGGGTCCTGCCCGCCCCCCGAATGGCGCTGCACGGCGCCGTAGCCGAACCCGCGCACACCCCCTACTTTGTCCGCGTTTTCACAAATCGATTCCCCACGATCGTCTCCGGGAGGATGTCATGGTCCGATCGATGCGCTCCGGTCTGCTGGCCGGTGTGGCTCTCGTGTGGGGGTGCGGTGGCGGCTCGACCTCGAATACGCCAAGCCCGAGCGCAAACCAGTGGGTCCGCCAGGTACGCTCCCAAATCCGCCTGCGCGAGGATGTGCTCACGACGCGCGGGTATGAGCTGACGACCCAGATCTACACCGGGAGATTGCGCGACGACGAGTCGGAGACGCTGGTCAGCGAACTGCGATTCGGAAGCGACTACGCGTTTCTCGGCGTGTGTGACAACGACTGCAGCGACGTGGACCTGCGATTGTTCGATGACGACGGCCGCGAGGTGGACTCGGATGTGCGCACGGATGACTGGCCCGTCGTGCGGGTGACGCCCGCGCGCTCGGGACGTTTCCGCGTCCGCGTGATCATGGCGAACTGCAGGACCAATCCCTGCTATTACGGCGTCGGGTTGTACCGGAAGTAGTCAGGTCTCGTGCTCCACGGCGCCCAGCTGCATTTGGCGCTCGATCCGCGCGAAGCCGTCAGCTTCCTGCGGCCGGGCCGTGAGGAGCGACACGACGATCCCGACCGCGAAGGACAGCGGGATCGTCACGAGGGCCGGATTCTTCAGCGGGAACCAGGCCGCGGCGTGCTTCAAGATGTCTACCTGCACGGTCGGGGACAGCCAGATCAGCACCAGCGTGGAAACCGTGCCGACCACCATGCTCGAGACTGCCCCAGCAGTGGTGTACCCACGCCAGAAGATCGCCAGCAGTAACGCCGGAAAGTTTGCGCTCGCCGCGATTGCAAAGGCGAGTCCCACCATGAACGCCACGTTCTGGCCCTTGAACGAGACGCCCAGGACGATGGCCAACGCTCCCAGCCCCACCGTCGCGAGCCGCGCCACCTTGAGCTGCTCTGCGGCGCTCACGTGCCCGCGCCGGATCACGTTCACCCAGAGATCGTGAGACAACGCCGCCGCACCCGACAAGGTCAGGCCCGCCACGACCGCAAGGATGGTCGCGAACGCGACGGCCGCGATGAACCCGAGGAACGCCCGGCCGCCGAGGAACTCGGCTAGCAGCGGTGCCGCCATGTTACCGCCGGGCTCAACGTGCCGGATCGCCTCCGGGCCGACCAGCACCATGGCCCCGAACCCGAGTACGAACGTCATCAGGTAGAAAACGCCGATTAGCCCGGTCGCATAGAAGACCGACCGGCGGGCAGCTCTCGCGTCGGGGACCGTATAGAACCGCATCAGGATGTGCGGCAGCCCCGCCGTGCCGAACATCAGCGCCATGCCGAGGGAGATCGCGTCGAGCGGCTTCGCGACCAGGCGACCCGGTACCAACACGGCATCGCCGTAGCGCTCGGCCGCGGCCGCGAACAGCGCCGCGGGGTTCATGCCGAATCGCAGCAAGACCAGCGTCGTGAGGATGGCCGCTCCAGTGAGCAGCAGTACCGCTTTGACGATCTGCACCCAGGTCGTCGCGATCATCCCGCCGAACAGCACGTAGGCGATCATCGCCAGCCCGACGATCACGATGGCCGTCTCGTAGCTCAGACCGAACATCAGCTTGATCAGCCCGCCCGCGCCCACCATCTGCGCGATGAGATACAGCGACACCGTCGCGAGCGTGCCGAGCGCCGCGGCGAGACGCACCGGCACCTGCGACAACCGCGCCGCCACGACGTCGGCGAACGTGTACTTCCCCAGGTTTCTGAGCGGCTCGGCAATGAGGAACAGCACCACCGGCCAGCCGACCAGCCAGCCGGTCGAATAGATCAGCCCGTCGAACCCGGTGGTGGAGACGAGCCCCGCGATGCCGAGAAAGGACGCGGCGCTCATGTAGTCCCCGGCGAGCGCCAGGCCGTTCTGGCCCGGCCGGATGGTCCGGCCGGCCGCGTAGAACTGCTCGGTGGTACGCGTGCGCCGCGCCGCCCAGTACGTGATGGCCAGCGTGACCGCGATGAACAGGCAGAAGAAGGCGATGGCGACTCCATTCGGCTCGCCGATGCTGGTCGCAACCTGCGCCGCGGCGGTCATGTCACTCCTTGAGCCGATGCAGCTCGGCGTCGTACCGGGTGTTGGCCCAACGCACGTACACCCACGTGAGCAGCCACGAGACGACGATGACCAGGGCGCCCAGAAGGACTCCCAAGGACAGACCCGGCGCGAGCATGTGTCCGAGTACCGGCTTGTCGAACGCGATCAGGGCGATGAAGCCGAAGTACATCACCACCATCACCGCGGTCAGGGTCAGCGCGACCTTCCAGCGCCGGCTGGCCAGCGCGCGCAGCGCCGCATCCCGGTCGTTTGTCACCGCCACCCACGCAGGCTGCGCACGTAGTC
>DATFGN010000206.1:0-17296 GCA_035249405.1 Gemmatimonadales bacterium | reverse complement strand
GCTCATTGGACCCGAACCTGGGTCACGACCCGCCCCGTGGCGTCGAGCACGTGCACCCCGCACGCCATGCAGGGGTCGAATGAGTGAATGGTGCGCAGGATCTCGATCGGGCGCTCGGGATCGACCAGCGGATGATGGTCCATCAGAGCCGCTTCGTACGGCCCCGGCTGGCCCTGGGCATCGCGCGGCGAGCAGTTCCACGTGCTTGGCACCACGCACTGGTAGCGGCTGATCTTCTGGTCCTCGATCTGCACCCAATGACCCAACGCCCCGCGGGGCGCGTCGAGGTAGCCATACCCCTGCGATTTGGCCGGCCACTTCGCCGGGTCCCATTTCGAATTGTCGAAGGTGCGCACGTCGCCGTTCTTGATTCGCTCCACCAGCTTGTCGTACCACACCTGCAGCCGGCGCGCGAGTAGCACGGTCTCGATGCCGCGCGCGGCGGTACGGCCCAGCGTCGAGAACAGCGCGGCCGGACCCACGTCGAGCGTGTCGAGCACGGTCTTCACCATCTGGCGGTACTCCTCGTGCCCAGACGCGTACGCCACCAGCGCCCGCGCCAGCGGGCCCACTTCCATCGGGCGACCGTCATAGCGCGGCGCTTTCATCCATGAGTACTTCTTCTCGCCCTGGAGGTAGGTCCACGGCGTGGGGGGGCCTGTGTATTTGGCCTTGGTTTCGCCCTCAAACGGGTGCAACCCCGCGTCGTCGCCCTTGGAGTACTCGTACCAGGAGCTGTCGATGAACTCCCGCACCTGGGTGTGGTCGTACGGCACGACTTTGGACAGGTCCTTGTTGAGAATGATGCCGCGCGGGAAGTACAACGTGTTGAGGTCCCGGACGTCGCCGTCGGGGAACTCTCCGACGGCCAGGTAATTGCCCGTGCCGCCACCGATCGCGGCCCAATCCTTATAGAAGCCGGCGATCGCTACGAGGTCCGGCCAGTACACTTGCTCCACGAACGTGCGGGCCCGCTGGATCATGTCGTGGATGTCGGTCAGGCGCTCGGCGTTGATGGTCGCCGTATCGTCCAGGTTGATGGCGGACGCCATCCCGCCGACCAGGAAGTTGGGGTGCGGGTTCTTGCCGCCGAAAATCGTGTGCAACCGGATCACGTCCCGCTGCCAATCGAGCGCTTCGAGGTAATGCGCCACCGCGAGCAGGTTCACGGCGGGCGGGAGCTTGTAGGCCGGGTGGCCCCAGTATCCGTTTGTAAAAATCCCGAGCTGCCCCCCCGAAACGAATTTCTTGATGCGGTTCTGCACGTCGCGGAAATACGTTTCGGAGTTGTTAGGCCATGGGGAGATCTTCCTGGAAATGCCGGCGGTATCGGCCGGATTGGCCGACAGCGCGCTCACCACATCCACCCAATCCAGTGCATGCAGGTGGTAGAAGTGGATCACGTGGTCCTGCACGAACTGCATTCCGTGTATCAGGTTGCGGATCAGGTTTGCATTGGGCGGGATGTGGATGTCGAGCGCGTCCTCGACCGCGCGGCAGGACGCGACCGCGTGCACGACGGTGCAGACGCCGCAAATGCGCTGAGTGAACGCCCAGGCGTCGCGCGGATCGCGACCTTGCATGATGATCTCGATGCCGCGGAACTGTGTCGAGCTCGCCCACGCGTTCGTGATGCGACCACCATCCGCCTGCGCCTCGATCCGCAGATGGCCTTCGATCCGGGTGATCGGATCGACGACGATTCTAGTGCTGGCCATGGCCGGCTCCTCCCTGTCCACCGCTCGGGGGATTGTCGATTACCGGAAGCCGGCGCCGCTCGCGGATCTGGTGCACGCCGGTGGCGATCGCGTGTGCGGCCACGCCGGCCGCCGCCCCGACGGCCAGGGCTGCGCCGATCGTGTCCGCGGTGCGCTCGACGGGGAAGCCGGCCACGTTCGGAAGCCGGCCGTAGAACGGGGACATCGTGTCCCAGAAGCCCCGTTCGGTGCATCCGATGCAGGGATGCCCCGCACCGATCGGCCAGCTGGTGCGGGTGTTCCACAGGAAGATCGGACACGGCGAGTAGGTCGCCGGCCCCTTGCAGCCGACGTGATACAGACACCAGCCTTTGCGCGCCGCCTCGTCGTCGAATTCCTCCACGAACTGACCGGCGTCGAAGTTGGCGCGGCGCGGGCACTGATCGTGAATGCGCGCTCCGTAGGCGAACAAGGGTCGCTGATCATAGTCGACCGCGGGTAGGCGACCGAACGTGAGGTAGTGGACGATCGTCGCCGTCACGACGTCGCCGATCGGCGGGCACCCGGCGATGTTGACGAGCGGCTTGTCCTTGATGATCTCCCCTACGCCGACGGCCCCAGTCGGATTGGGTCGCGCCGCCTGCACGCTGCCCCAGTGCGCACAGGCACCGATGGCGATGATCGCCTTGGCGCCTTTGGCCGCGTCCTCGAGAATGCTCTGAGCGGTCTTGCCGCCGATGGTGCAGTAGATACCGCCGTCGTTGGTCGGAACTGAACCGGTCACCACCAGCAGGTACTCGCCCCGGTTCTTGGCCATGGAGTCCGCCATCGCTTTCTCGACGGCGAATCCGGCACCCGCCATGAGCGTATGCTGGTAGTCGAGGGAGACGACGTCGAGCACTAGGTCGCCGATGGTCGGCTCCGCGGTGCGCAACACGCTCTCCACGCAGCCGGTGCACTCCTGCAATTGCAGCCAGATCACCGTGGGACGTTTTTGCGCTTGCAGCGCGCGCGCAATGCGCGGTGTGGCGAGCTCGCCCACTCCCAGCACGGCCGCCATCTGACTGCAGAACGTGATGAACTCTCTTCGACTGACGCCGCGATGTTCGAGGTAGTGCCCGAGCGATTCTCCTTCAACCCAGGCGTGCGGGGCGGGAACGTACATGACGACCTCCGCGGAGCGTGAAAGGAGCGTTCCGGTAACGCTGTCGCTAATCGCCCATAATTGGCAGGAAGAGAGCATGAAGAATGCTTTATGCGCCCTTCACTCTTCCTGAGGCAGGGGACAGGCAGACTTCGTCATGGATCTGGAGCGGCTCATTGCTACGGAGCAGCGTCTTGACGAGGCGTTGCGTGCGGCGCGTGAGCAAGGCACCCGGCTCGTAGCCGAGGCGCAGGCGGCACTGCGGCGCCGGGAAGAAGAGTCCGAGGCCGAACTCCGAGACGCCGCACAAACGTACGCGGCTGAAACGGCTGCGGAGCGGGAGCGACGCGAGCAGGACGTGAGCAGCGAGGCCGCCCGGGCCGTGGCGCGCCATGAGGCGATCACCGCGGATCAGGTAGCCGCCGCGGCGCGCACCGTGGTGGACCAGCTGGTGGCTGGAGGGGCGGGGCCATGATCATCGCGATGTCCAAGCTCCGCATTCTCGGTCCACGCGAACGATTGGAGGACGTGTTGCGGGTGCTCCAGGACTTGAGTCTGTTGCACCTGTCGGCGCCAGAAGCGGTTCCGCTCCAACACCCCGAGCTCAGTCCTGAGCAGGAGCGGGAACGTCGTCACCTCCAGGTCGCGCTCGAGAACGTCGAGCACGCGTTAACGGCGCTCGAGATCCGTGATGGGGGATCAGCGGCTCCCGCGCCCGCCGCGACACGAGCCGACCTGGTTCGGTGGGCCCGTCTCGGCTGGCGCGTTCGACGCGAGACGGAACGGCTTGCTGCCCGAGTGGCGGCGCTGGAAGAGGAACGGGCGCTGATCATGAAGTACCAGCATTTCTTCTCCGCGTTTCGCGCCCTGCTGGAAAGCGAGAGTCGCTGGCCCAACGCCACCGCGTATCACGTGTTGCTGCGGGGCAGCGAAGCCGGAACCCTGCCGCAATTGCGCGCCAGCCTGGCGGCGGTGATCGGAGAAGAATTCCAGGTTTTCAGTCAGCCCCTGCCGACCGGTGAAGTCGCCGTCCTGATCGTGGTATCGGCGCAGGCCGCGGGACGCGTGGAGCGGTTGCTCGCCGAAGCGCGGGTCCAGGAAATCCCGGTGCCGGAGGCATTCGGAGGCAAGTCGCTCACGGTCGCGATCCCTCGCATGCTGGAACGGTTGGGGCAAATCCCAGGCGACGTGGAAGAGGTGAAACGCCGCCGCCAAGCCATGGCTCGCGCGCACGGTGCGGACCTGCGTCATGCGCGTGCGGCGTTGCACGATCGTCTCCAGGCGCTCGCCGCCCTCCCGTTGAGTGCGGTGACCGCACGGGCGTTCGTACTGGAGGGGTGGGTTCCGACACGCGCACGCACCGATCTTGAACATGGTCTCCAAGCAGCCTTCGGCGACGACGTCGTGGTGAGCGAGGTCGCCGAAGAGGAATGGGAGTCGGAACAGGCCCCGGTCGTACTGTCCAACCCGCGGCTGCTGCGGCCGTTCGAGACCGTGGTGGGCCTGATGCCCTTGCCGCGCTACGGCTCCATCGATCCGACACCCTTCGTCGCGGTGTTCTTTCCAGCGTTCTTCGGACTCATGGTGGGCGATGTGGGCTACGGGCTTGTCCTCGCGGCGGTAGGGCTTTTGCTGCACCGCCGCTCCCGACCCAGGACCACGCTGCGCAACGTGTCGGAGATCATCGGCCCGTGCGCGCTGTCCGCCATCCTGGCCGGGTTCCTGTTCGGCGAGCTGTTCGGCGACCTCGGCCGCCGCTGGCTGGGGCTGCACCCGCTGTTGTTCGATCGCGAGGACGCCCTGGTGCCGTTTCTTCTGCTGGCGGTCGCCGTCGGTGCGGTGCACGTGCTGCTGGGTATGGTCCTGGGCGTCGTGAGCGCCCGGCGCCATCCGCGCCAGGCGATGGGGCGAGGGGTCTCGGCGGCCATGGTGGTGCTCGTCATCTTGGCGCTGCTCGCGGCGGTCGGCGTCTTGCCACGGGGGTTTTTCTCCCCGGTGGTCATCGCGCTGCTGGTCGCGTTCCCCGTGCTCATCGCGCTGGAAGGTCTCGTGGCGCCGATCGAGCTGTTGGCGACGCTCGGCAACATCCTCTCGTATGCCCGTATCATGGCGCTGGGTGTTGCCTCGGTGATGATGGCGGTGGTGGCCAACCAGATGGTGGGGGCAATCGGCAGCGTCGCCGTCGGCATCATGTTCGCGCTGCTGTTCCACCTGGTCAACTTCGCCATCGCGGCGTTCAGCCCCACGATCCACGCGTTACGCCTTCACTACGTGGAGTTCTTCGGCAAGTTCTTCTCCCCCGGCGGCGTGCGCTACCAGCCGTTCGGGCACTGGACGCGCGCAACCGCTCGAGCGCGTCCCACCCCCCGACACCCGAGGCAGACTGCATGAATCCCGTTCTGATCGCGTTCGCCGCCGCGCTCGCCGTCGCCATCCCTGCGCTGGCCACCGCGTGGGCGCAATCCCGTATCGGCCCGGCGATCTCGGCTTCCATGGCTGAAAAGCCGGAGCTGTCCACGACGGCGATCCTGCTGGTCGCGATCCCGGAAACGATGGTGATTCTGGGATTCGTGGTCGCCGTCGTGATTCTGGTCCGGACCTAGCGTCGGGAGCGTGTGATGGGGCTCGAGCATCTTCTCGAGGCCCTGGAGCGGGACGCCAACGCGCAGATCGAGCAGCTGCTCGCTCAGGCTCGCGCCGAGGCGGATCGCCTCACGGCCGCCGGATCCGAAGCGCTGCAGCGGCGCCGCGACAACGCCCACGCACTGGGCGAGCGTTCCCGAGACCAGGAAGTGGCACATGCGGTGGCGCTGGCACGGCGCGGGGCGCGTCGTTCGGTGCTCGAGGCGCGCGAGCGCCTGCTCGAGCGCGTGTTCGTCGCGGCGCGCTCGGCGCTCCCGGGAGCCGCCGCCGGAGCGGCCTACCGTGCGGCACTTCCGGCTGCGCTCGCGGGCGCGTTGGCGGCCATCGGCAACGAACCCGCGGTGATTCGCTGTACCCAGGCGCTGGTCGCGGATGTGGACCGGCTGCGGCCCGTCGACCGGGCATCGGTCGTCGTCGATCCAGCGAACGGGAGCGGTTTCCGCCTGACGACCGTCGATGGAATGGTGGAGGTCGATGACACGCTCGAGGCGCGGCTCGAGCGGCAGCGTCCCATCCTGGCGCGCCTGGTCCTGGGGCAGCTGGAGCTCGAGGCATGACCCAGTGGGATGACGTGAATGCTCGAGCGCGTGGGCTCGGCACCCATCTGCTCACTCGCGCACAGCTGGAATCGTTGACCCGCGCCGGTGACGCCAAAGCCCTCACCGATGCGTGCCGCCGGTTGGGTTTGCCGATCGCGGCGGAACGCGACATCGCGACTGCGGCCGAGTTGGAGTTGGCGGTGCGGCGCTGGGCGGCCGCGGCGCTGCGGATCCTGGCGCGCTGGGCCGGCCCGCGGGTCGAAGCGCTTGCCGTCATATATGAGGAAGAGGATCGCAAGAGCCTGCGGGCGATCATTCGTGGAGCGATTCGCGGTGCGGCCGCCGATGCGCGGCTGGCCGGCCTCGTGCCAACCCCGGTGTTGCCGGAGCGCGCCCTCGCGGAGCTGGCTCGACAGCCGACCCCTTCCGCCGTGGCCGCCCTGCTTACGGCATGGCAGAATCCGTACGGGGCGCCGCTGGCGGCGGCATGTGCCACACAGCCGGATCCCTTCGCCCTGGACCTGGCGCTGGACCGCACGTTCGCCGCGCGTGCCCTTGCGGCCGCGCGCCGCGCCGATAGTGCGCTCGCGGCGTTCGTTCGGGAGACTATCGACCTGACCAACGCGCGGACGGCCCTGGTGCTCGCGGTCGCCGGGCGGGATGTCGTGCCCAAGGACTGCTTCCTCGCCGGTGGGGAACGCGTCTCGATCGTCGCGTTCGAGGAGGCAGCCGAGCAGCGGGAGCCCGGAGCGGCCGGTCTGCGCCTGGCGCGCGCGCTGGCACCGGCCGCGGTGGCGGAGCCGTTTCGCCACGTCACCGTGGATCTGGCCGAGCTCGATGATCAGCTGCAGCGCGTCCGCATCCGTCAACTCGGGCGGCACACGCGTCAATCGCCGCTCGGTCCCGCACCGTTGCTGTGGTTCGCCCTGCGGCTGCGGGCGCAGGTGGTGGACTTGCAGCGCATCATCTGGGGGACGGCGCTCTCCGTTCCGCGCGGCGCCCTGACCGCGTCACTCGTGACCGTCACATGAGCTACGCCATCCAGGTCCTGTGCCGGCCCGAAGTGGGAGCGGGATTCGGTTTGGCGGGATTGCGCCCGCTCGAAACGGTCGGTGCGGCCGACGGCATTGCCCGTGTGCGTGAGCTGCTGCGTGACCCCGCGGCCGGTGTGGTACTGGTGGAGGAGTCCCTGTACGAGGCCCTGCCCGAGGATCTGCAGGGCGAGATCAACCGCCGCCCGCTGCCGATGGTGGTGCCGTTTCCCGGCCCGCAATGGGAAGAGCAGCGTGAGGGAGCGGAGGCGTACATCGTCGAACTGCTGCGGCAGGTGATCGGGTATCGGGTCAGGCTCAAGTGACAGCGTCGACTCCCTCCCTGATCCGTATCAGCGGCGCACTCGCGGAAGCTGAACCGCTCGCCTCCGCCTCGCTCTACGAGCTGGTCCGGGTGGGAGAGCGGGGGCTCCTCGGTGAGGTCATCCGGATCGCTGGTGACCGGGCCACAGTTCAGGTCTACGAGGAAACGAGCGGTCTGCAGGTTGGGGAGCCGCTCATGCTCACCGGCCAGTCGCTGACCGTGGAACTGGGTCCGGGTCTCCTGGGGTCGGTGCTGGACGGCGTTGGCCGCCCGCTGGCTCGCGTTGCCACGGCCTCCGGGGACTTCATCCATGCGGGCACGGCGGCCGTGACCCTGGACCCGGCCACTCGGTGGGCGTTCACGCCGCTGGCCCGAGTGGGCGCCGCCGTCCACGGCGGTGACGTCCTGGGAACGGTCGAGGAGCGTCCGGGATTCGTGCACAGAATCCTCGTGCCCCCAGGCACCTCCGGCACGCTGGCCGCGATCAGCGCGGGCTCGTTCGCTGTCGCCGATCCCGTGGCTCGATTGGAGGACGGGGCCGCTCTCGCCATGAGCTATCGCTGGCCGGTTCGCCAGCCCCGCCCGGTGGAGCGGCGGCTGCCGCTCTCAGCCCCGCTCGTCACCGGCCAGCGCGTGTTCGATTTCCTGTTTCCGGTAGCAGAGGGCGGCAGCGTCGCCGTGCCGGGAGGATTCGGCACCGGGAAAACCGTCATCGAACAGTCGCTCGCCAAATATGCTGAAGCCGACGTGATGGTCTATGTGGGCTGCGGCGAGCGCGGCAACGAGATGGCGGAGGTGCTGGAGGAGTTCCCCCGGCTTGTCGATCCGCGCACCGGGCGACCGGTGATGGATCGGACGGTGCTGATCGTGAACACCTCGAACATGCCGGTCGCGGCGCGCGAGGCGTCGGTGTACATCGGCATCACCATCGCCGAATACTACCGGGACATGGGGTACCGCGTCGCGCTCATGGCGGACAGCCTGTCGCGCTGGGGCGAGGCGCTGCGCGAGATCGGCGCGCGATTGCAGGAAATGCCGGGGGAAGAAGGATATCCCACCTACCTCGGCAACCGGCTGGGCAAGTTCTACGAGCGGGCCGGACGCGTACGAGCGCTCGGAACCCCGGAGCGCGACGGGGCGCTCACGGTGATCAGCGCCATCTCGCCTCCCGGCGGGGATTTCTCCGAGCCCGTGACGCAGGCGGCACTGCGGGTCGTGGGTGCGCTCTGGGCGCTCGACGCGTCGCTGGCGCACCAGCGCCAGTTTCCCGCCGTCGATTGGGAAACGAGTTATAGCCTCTACGCGGAAGTCACGGCCGCCTGGTTCGCCGAGCACGCCGGCACCGACTGGTCCGAGCTGCGGCGCGAAACGCTCGAGCTATTGCAGCGGGACCGAGAATTGCGCGAAATCGCCGAGCTGGTGGGACCCGAGGCGCTGCTCGACGCCGACCGGTTGCTGCTCGAGGTGGCGCGGATGATCCGGGAAACGGTACTGGGTCAGAGCGCCTACGATCCGAACGACGCCCTCTCGACGCTCGAGAAAACGCACCGCCTCGCCGGGCTCGCGCTCGGCGTGCATCGCGAAGGGCGGCGCGCGCTGGATGCCGGGCGCGCCTTCGAGCAGCTCGACCTCGCGTCCGTGCGCCGTCTGCTCGCGGCGTTGAGACGCGCGCCGGCGGCAGACGTGCCGGCTCGCGCTGCCGCGACGCAAGCGGCGTTGGAGGCATTGGCCACATGAGCGGCTCGGTGCGTCGCTACCACGGCGCCGCGGGCGTGGCCGGCCCGCTCCTCTATTTGAAGCGCACGCCGACGGCCGCGCTCGGAGAGTGGGTCGAGATCCAGGCGCCCGGCCAGCCGCTGCGCCGCGGCCAGGTGATCGACGCCGGCCGCGAGATCAGCGTCGTGCAGATCCTCGAAGAGACGATCGGATTGCCCCCCGCCCGCTCGGTGGTGACGCTCACCGGCGTGGGCGCCACCGCCATCGTCGGCCGCGAGCTGCTCGGCCGGGCGCTCAACGGCACCGGGGAGCCGATCGATGGCCTGCCCGCGCCGGTGGGGGCCGCGACCCGTCCGGTGTGGGGAGCACCGCTCAATCCGGTGCGGCGCGAGCGCCCGGCCGATTTCATCGAGACCGGGATTTCGGCCGTGGACGGGATGAATACGCTGGTTCGGGGCCAGAAGCTCCCGGTTTTTTCCGGGCCCGGATTGCCCGCGCTCGAGCTTGCCGCCCGCATCGTCGAGGGCGCCCGGGCCCCGCGTGGGGAGCCCTTCGCCGTCGTGTTCGCGGGCGTCGGCATCACGGCGCGCGAGGCCGATCAGTTCCTCGACCGAGTGGAACGGAGTGGCGCGTGGGACCGGAGCGTGCTCTACTTGAACGAGACGCGCGACCCGACGATCGAGCGGCTGCTGGCGCCGCGCGTGGCGTTGACCCAGGCGGAGTACCTCGCGTTCGACCTCGGCATGCATGTCCTGGTCGTCATCGCGGACATGACCCACTACTGCGAGGCGCTGCGTGAGATCGGCACCGCCCGCGAGGAGATTCCCGGCCGGCGGGGCTATCCGGGCTACATGTATACCGACCTGGCCAGCCTCTACGAGCGGGCCGGCATCGTGGCGGGCCGGGCGGGCTCGGTCACGCAGATCCCGATCCTCACCATGCCCGACGATGACATCACCCACCCCATCCCCGATCTGACGGGCTACATCACCGAAGGCCAGGTGGTGCTGAGTCGGGATCTCCACCGGCGCGGCGTGTTTCCTCCGGTCGACGTGCTGCCCTCGCTTTCGCGCCTGATGAACGCGGGAATCGGATCCGGCAAGACGGTCCCCGAGCATCGCGAGTGGGCCGACCAGCTCTATGCCGTGTACGCGCGGGGTCGCGAGGCGCGCTTGATGGCCGCCATCGTCGGCGAGGCCGGGCTCGCAGGCGGTGATCGGCGCGCGCTCGAGTTCGCCGACCGGTTCGAGACTGAGTTCGTGGAGCAGGGGGCCGCGCGGCGCTCCCTCGCCGACACCATCGCATGCGGCTGGCGCCTGATGAAGGCATTGCCGCGCGAAGACCTGACGCGGTTGAGCGACGCGACCTGGGCGGCGCGATCGTGAGCGCGGCCAGCCTGGCGCCCACGCGCCTGAATCTGGTGCGGGCGGTGCGGCGGCTGGAGCGACTGTCGCGCGGCACGGCTGTCCTGCGTCGCAAACGGGAAGCGTTGGTGACCGAGCTGTTTCGCTTGGCTCGGCCGGCGGCGGATGCGCGCGAGCTGATCGCGGCCGCGGCCCGTCGGGCCTACCCGCGGCTGGCGAGCGCGTTGGCGGAACATGGCCTGGCCGGGATCCGGGCGATCGGCTGGCCCGGCCGCGAGCTGCGGGTGGAGGCCACGCCGGGATCGATTTGGGGGGTCGTCGTGTCCCGCATCGATGCACGGCCACCCGTCGCGCGCACGCTCGGCGCGCGCGGAACGGCGCCGGCCGGCACCGGGCCTGCCACCACCCTTGCAGCAGCGGAGTTCGAGCGGCTCACCGAGCTGCTGCTGGATGCCGCGCCGCGGGAAATGCTGTTGCGGCGATTGGGGCAAGCCCTGGCTCAGACCTCGCGGCAGGTGCACAGCCTCGAGAACCGCCTGTCGCCGCGATTGCGCCACGACATCACGCGCGTGCGTCAGGTACTGGAAGAACGGGAGCGCGAGGAGCGCTACCGGTTACAACGAACCATCACCAGCGCCTCAGGCTCGCTTCACGGGCGGCGTGATACACTGCCGATGGCGCTCCAAGGCCGAGTATGAAGGAAGTATGAAGATACGGGCAGGCGAACCCCTTGTCGGATATTCTCTTATACGTATTGCGCGGGGTTCCGTCGAGGGTCATCTTGGCGCTACGAGTCGGTCTTGAGTCGGCAGCAACACATGGAGGAAGGCGACATGACGACGTCTCGTTGGATAGTTACTGTCCTCGGTGTGTTCGCGCTCGGCGCGTGTACCGACATCGTGTATCGCGACCGACCTTTGTTCAATCCACCTCCCGATGCTGCCAGCGGCTACCTCGGCTATTTCTCGGCGGCCGACCGGCTGACGACCTGCGGGAACTGCCATGTGGGTCAACAGCGGGACTGGGTTCAGACACTCCATGCGAGTGCCTGGGACACCCTGCAAGCCAACCCGGCGGCCCAGCCGGCCTGCGAAGGATGCCACACAGTCAACTCGCGCGGTAACCAGCCGCTGGCTACCGTGGGCTACGACAGCGTGCGGGACGCGGCCTATCATGACGTGCAGTGCGAAAGCTGCCACGGGCCGGGATTCGACCACGTGCAGAACCCCTCGATCAAGGCCAATCATCCGCTCGCCAGCGCCATGGTCTATCCGAATGTGAGCGTCGCCGTAACGGACACTGCGGCGCTGGTGAACTCGAGTTGCGGTGCCTGCCACCAGGGAGCCGGTCCGTCGCGGAACCACAATTATCTTGCGGAATGGCGCTCGTCCCGACATGGCCAGCTTCGACAGTCGCAGGCGGCCAACGTCGACTGCCAACGCTGTCACGAGGGGAAGGGGTTCTTGGCCTTTTGGGGCGTCAATTCGATCTACAAGGAACTGGGCACCACCACATTGCTGCCCCAGAACTGCGTGGTCTGTCACGATCCCCACGGTACCGCGAAGGATTCGAACGGTCTGCCGCTGCAGGGACAGCTCCGATTCCCGATCGACAATCCGTCCAACAACCTCTGCACGAAATGCCATGGCCGGGACGACCGGGCAGCTCCCGCCGCAAACAACGCCCGCGGTCCGCATGGTGTCCAGGGCCCCGTCCTGTTCGGCACCGCGGGATACTTCCCCCCGGGGAGCTCGTACGACACGACGGCCATTCTCACTACCCACGGATCGACTGCCAACCCGCGGCTCTGCGCCGGCTGCCACGTGAACGCGCAGACTGGGGTGGATGCCTTCGGCACCTCGATCTCATTCACCGGCCATACGTTCCACCCGCTGCCCTGCCTGCAGCAAAAAAGTCCCCCGGTGGTGGATACCACGTACACGAACGCGTGTGCGTACGACGAGCCCAGCCGTGCTTGGGGGTCTTGCACAGCGTCCGGGTGCCACGGTTCCGAAGCGGTCGCCGTCTCGCGGTTGACCGGGATGCGGAACGAAAAAGAAGGCTACCTTGGGACGCTATGGGTGGATGTCAACGGCAACCAGACCGTGGATACTTTCCCGACGGACAGCGGGTACCTGGCGAAGATCAAGCTGAATGTGCCGAACGACCTCAACTTCACGGTCGCGCCGTTCAATACCATACTGACGCCCGCCAAGGGTGCGCTGTTCAACGCCCAGCTCACCGGGGAGCGTCTGTCAGGCCATCCCGACGGGTCGCATGGGGTGCACAACCCGTTCCTTACCCGGGCATTGCTGCAGGCGTCCATTGCGGACCTGCTGGCAAACTACGGCTTCCTCCCCGCGCCGCCCGCCGACGTGCTGGCGCGGATCCAGGGAGCAATCCGGAGCGGCCAACTCCGGCTCGCCCCGACGACGCAACAGGCCGTCATGAGCGCGTCCGTCCACTGATTGATGCGCCGTCCGCTGACGGGTGATTTCTGCCGCCCCGCCAAGTGGTTACTTGTCGGGGCGGCTTGTGTGTTGGTGCCAGTGAAGGCGCTTTACGGGCTCCAGACCCGAGTACAATCCCAGCCGGCACCCACCGACTCGTTCCCTCACGAACGTCACAAGAAATTTGCCTGTCTCACGTGCCACTTTGCGGTCGGCGGCCACGGTGGCCTGACCTTCGAGCCGCCTCGCGGTTGCCAGATCTGTCATCATCAGGCGCCCACGCAGGCCGACTGCAGCGCTTGCCACCAGCCTGGTGAGCTCGCCGTCCCGATACTCGTCCCGATGAGCGTGGCGGTGCCCAGAGAGGCGCCGCGGAGACGTTCGGTGGGCTTCCCGCACGAAAAGCACGCGGAGCTGGCTTGCATTCGCTGTCATACGACCCCGGTGAGCCTGGAGCCGGCGGACAGTGTTGTGACGTGCCGCGCCTGTCACGACAACCACCATGAGCCCGGACGCAGTTGCGCCACGTGCCACAAGACCGAAGCCATCACGGCCGCGCATGAACCCCCGCGGTTCAAGCACATGGCGTGCGATGCGTGTCACACTCCGTCCCGCGTCCCGATCCTGGTTCCCAGCAGGTCCTTCTGCCTCGTCTGCCACGACCAGGCACAGGACCACCACGCCCCCAAGCAATGCACCGACTGCCACTTCCTGCGGAGTCCTGAGGAATTCCGCGAGCTCCTCAGGCGCGGCGGAACCCCATGAGCGGGCGGGCGCGGGCTGGGCTGGCGGGCGTGGTCCTGCTCGGCATGTGCGCGGCATCCGCCAGGGCCCAAGGCTATCTGCTCCGATTGGACAGCCGGGCGCAGAGCGTGGCCTATCGGGGCGTCCTGCTGGACAGCATTCCCGCCGCATCAGTGGTCACCGGTCCCAATGGCGGCCCGGTAACCCCCGATGGCTATGCCGTCAATTGCGCTCCGGGGGCGTCCTTTTGCGAGTTCTACAGACCCGGGCCGGAGCAGCATGGTGGCCAGCTGGTGATGGGAGCGGATCTCACGGCCTGGGGGTTCGGCGTACAGGGTCTGAGCCTCCACGCCAACGCCCGGCTCGGCTGGGATCTCGGCAATGGCGACGTCTGGCCCGGCACCAACCCCGCGCTCCAGCTTCTGGAAGGGTACCTCGACTACTCCCACGAGTGGATCTCGGGTCGGGCCGGCCGACAGGTCACCCGTGGCCGGCTCGGCTACACCGGGTTCGACGGCGGCTGGGTGAGCCTCAGTGCCTCGGGGCTCTCGGGAGAAGCGTACCTCGGTCTCGGTTTGGCCCGGGCGGTGGCGCTCCCGGTGACCGCCGCGGCGCTCAATCCGCTGGACGATTTCCAGCCGCGCAAACGCCAGCTCGTGGCCGGCGTTAATGGCGCCTGGCAATTCTCTCGCGGTGACCTGCGAATGGAGTATCAGCGTGAGGTGGACCGGGACATCCGGAACTTCGTGTCCGAGCGGCTCGCGGTGAGTGCTACCCTGCGACCGGTCACCGGGTGGCAGCTGAGTGGGGGCGCCGACTACGACATCGCCCGGGGTCAGTGGGGCACCGCTGACGCCCACCTGGGCTACGGTCGAGCTCGATGGGGGGCGACGGCGGGCGCCCGGAGGTACCGGCCCTACTTCGATCTCTGGACCATCTGGGGCGTATTCAGCCCCGTGCCGTACACGGCCGTGGACGGTTCGTTCTGGGTGACGCCGGTCCCCAAGTTGGACGTGCACGGATCGGGCGAACGCTACTGGTATGCCGATCCCGAAGCGGAAACGCCGCTTCAGTCGGTGGAGCAGAACGGCTGGCGCTGGAGTGGAGGGGTGGGCGCGGCGTTTGCCCCGGAGTGGTACGGCGGCGCCGACTATCGGCGCGAGTTCGGCCCCGGTGCCGCATCTAACGGCTGGAGCCTCAATCTGAGTTGGCAGCCCTCGAGCCGCTTCGCGATCAACGCCGCTGGTGGGTGCCAGGTGCGTCCACTCGAATTCCGCTACAACCAGAACGCTATTTCCTGGGTGAGCCTCCAGGCAGACGTACGGCCAAACGAGCGGCTCAGGCTCAGGGCGAGCGCGACCCGGTATGACGAGGATCGCCAACGCCCGGACGCCGCCGCCTTCGATTGGAAGCAGGTTCGGCTGGTCGCTTCGATGTCCTGGGTGTTCGGCTCGGGAGGTGATGGACGGGTCCTCCCGCCACCGGTCCGCCGGCCGGGGGAGCGATGATGCGGTCGCGCGCGCTACTCGGCTTGGTGTTGCTCTCCGTTGCCGCGTTCGGTAGTCGTGCCTTTGGTCAGTCCCCGGGCTTCGATCACTGGAAGCACCGGAAGGTATTCCCCGCGTGCCAGGCCTGTCACGCCGGCGCGGTCGCGCCGGACCGGCCGTTGTGGCCCGCGATCGAGGCGTGCCGGAATTGCCACGATGGGACGGTCGAGAAAGTGATCGAGTGGTCGCCCCCGACGGAGACGGCGACCAATCTCCGGTTCACCCACGACACGCACGCCCGCGCCTTCCGCACCAAGGTCGGCGCCGACAGCACCCTCGCGTGCATGAATTGCCACAGCGAGAAGGACGCGCCCTGGATGCAGGTGGCCCGCCCCGTGCCATCCCGGTGCCTCGACTGTCACGGCATCAAGCTGGCGCACCACCAGGCTCCGGATACGGCCTGCGCCACGTGCCACCTGCGTCTCCCGGAAGCGACCGGCCTCACGCGGGAACGGATCGCGCGCTTTCCAAAGCCGGCCTCGCACGAGGCAGCGGACTTCTTGACGAAGACGGGCCATGGCGGGTTGGCGCAGCCGGTGTCCGCGGGGCCGCGGAGCTTCGCTGTCGCTCCCAGCTGCGCTACGTGCCACGCCCGGGACTTCTGCCTCCAGTGTCACGTGAACGCGCCTGAAGTGCCGGTGATCAAGGCCCTCGCTACCGATCCCCGGTCAACGGCGATCGTAGCCCATCTCCAGCCTCCGGCCAACCACAAGGAGAGCGGGTTTTGGAAAACGCACGGCGGGGAGAGTCGCCGCGATCCGGCCTCCTGCGCCACCTGCCACACTCGGGAGAGTTGCGCTACCTGCCATCGCGGGACGGGGATCGTGATCGCGCAAGGACTCCCAGCGGCTGGGCGGGGCCGCGCGATCGGCGCGCAGGTGCAGCAGCATCTACCTGACTGGCACAGCCGCGGTTTTGTGGCGCGCCATGGCCCGAGCGCGAGCGCCGATCCCAACCGTTGCAACGTATGTCACGCGCGTCCGGAATGTCTGGACTGTCACCGTCCCAATGCCGGCGCGACGGGGACCTACCATGCGGCTGGATTCCTGGCCCGTCATCCGGCGGCTGCCTATGGACGACAGAACGATTGCAGCGAGTGCCACAACCCGGCGTCGTTCTGCGCCAACTGTCACGTCCAGTCGGGGTTCCGCTCTCACAACGGCCTGCTCCAGGGACAGTACCATGATGCTGGGAGCGCCTTCCTGTTCAGTCACGGACGCGCCGCCAGATTCAACCTGGAGAGCTGTGTGACCTGCCACAGCGAAAAAGACTGCACCGCCTGCCACTCGGCGCAAACCCGGCATTTCAACCCCCACGGACCGGGTTTCGATGCAGAGCGCCTCAAGCGGAAGAATCCCGAAACCTGCTCCGCGTGCCACGGTCGAGCGATACCATAGGCAGGACTACGGCGCTTTCGGAGTGCGGGCCGGCGGAGCGGTCTCGGGTGTCTCCTTCGGCAGTGGCTCCTTGCCCGTCGCCATCATTTCCCCTTCTCCATTGTGCGGGACCATTCCACTGGCGCCCAGAACGCCCATCAGGGATGGGACGTTGAGGGAGCCGGCCAGCCCGGATGGCACGACCATCAGTGAGCCTCGCTTCGCGATGCTCTCGTAGAGCATATTCATCGCGCGCAGAGTCATGGCCGTCGGGTGATTGCGATAGGCGTCCGCCGCTTCCACGAACTTGTGGGCGATCTCCGTTTCCGCCGTGCCGAGGATGATGCGCGCCTGGCGCTCCCGCTCGGCCTGGGCCTGCCGAGACATCGCGTCCTCGAGCGCGGCCGGAATGATCACGTCGCGGATCTCGACCGACTGCACCTGAATGCCCCAGTTCGCCATCTTCTGCTCCAGCGCCTCCTTAAGCCCGTGTCCGAGCTCAACGCGGCTCTGGATCATTTCCGCGAGGTCGTGCTTGCCGATGGCGTCTCGCAGCGCCGTTTGAGCCGACAGGATGACGGCTTCGTCGTAGTCCTGGACCTCGAGCGCCGCGCGCTCGGCGTCCCGCACGATCCAAAAGGCAATCGCGTCCACGTTGACCGGCACCGTGTCGCGGGTCAGGCACGATTCGGCGCCGAAGGCCGTGGTCCGGATCCGTTG
>DATFGN010000205.1:0-10982 GCA_035249405.1 Gemmatimonadales bacterium | reverse complement strand
GGGGTGTTGCCGTGGCGCGGATGGATCGGACAGATGGGGGACGATCCCAATACCGTACCGGTGCAGGTCTGGTATACGTTCAAACGGACCCGCGGCTCGGCGTTCGGCGACCGGCCGCTGCCCGGCGGCACGATGCAGCTGTACCAAGCCGACTCATCCGGCCGCGTCCAGCTGGTTGGCGAGGCCACCATTGCCCACACGCCGGCCGGCAAGGACGTGCGCGTGCAGTCGGGCGACGCGTTCGACGTGACGGCCGAGCGCGTGCAGACCGACTACACCCAGGAGCAGATCCCCCCTGCCAAGCGCGGCATGCCGACGCGGCAGCGCGTGACTGCGGCGTACCGGGTCACCGTGACCAATGCCAAGACGACGGCGGCGACCGTCGACGTGCGCGAGAGCCACTTCGGCACCTGGCGCATCACCGAGAGCAGCGTGCCGGCCGGCGGCCAGGCCGTGCTCACCTACACGGTGCAGGTCGAATCGTGACCGTGCAGCTCCTGCATCTCGCCGACGTGCATTTCGGCGGTCTGGCCGACATCCGCCAAATCGAGGCGCTGGAGCGCATGATCCCCGATCTGCGTCCCGACGCGACGATCATTTCCGGTGACGTGGGTCAACGGGCCCGGCACGGCGAATTCCAGCGCGCCCGCGCCTTTGTCCGACTCGCCGAGGCCACGGCGCCGGTGCTGATCATGCCCGGCAATCACGACGTGCAATGGTGGCGCCGGCCGTTTCTGCCGTTCGGCCAGGCGGCGATGTATCGCAAGTACCAGCAGTATTTCGGCGCGGATCTGACCCCGACGCTCACACTCCCGGGGGCCGTGATCGCGAGCGCGCTCACGTCCTACGGGTTGAGCTGGGCGTCGGTCACGCACATCAACGACTTCACCGTGAAGGGCCACCTGCCCAAGCGGGAGATCGACCGCGTCCGGCGCCTGTTCGTGGGCGCGCCGCCCGATGCGGCGCGCGTACTGGTGGTGCACCACAACGTGCTGCGCGGCGCGATCTCGCAACGCATGGGCCTGGCGCGGTGGCGGACGGCGCAGCGCCGCATCGTCGAGTCCGGGGCCGACGTCGTGCTTTGCGGGCACGACCACGAGGAAGGCGCCGACGTGCTGGAGGGACGGGTGGTCGTCTCGACCACGGGGACGCTGTCGGTGCGGACGCGGGGTGGCCGGCCGTCCTGCTTCAACTTCGTGACGATCGAGCCGTCCGCGGTGCAGGTGACATTCTTCCGGTGGGAGGCCGAAGGCGGTCGCTTCCGCCCGTCGGATACGTTCGCCTTTGCGCGCGAGCGCCAGGGAGCACCGGTTCTGGTCTGAAGGCGTTACTTTCGTGCCATGGCTCCCAAATTCAACGGCGTCGATTTCTACAACCTGGACGGCCTCCTTTCCGAGGAGGAGCGCGCCGTGCGCGACACCGTGCGCGGCTGGGTCGACGACAACCTGCTGCCGATCATCGGCGACTGCTACGTCGAAGGGAAGTTCCCCAAACAGCTGATCCCCAGCATGGCCGAGCTCGGCTTGTTCGGCGCCAACCTGCCCGAGGAGTACGGCTGCGCCGGGCTCGACAACGTCGCGTACGGGTTGATCATGCAGGAGTTGGAGCGCGGCGACTCGGGCGTGCGCTCCTTTGCCTCGGTGCAGGGCGCCCTCGTCATGTATCCCATCTATGCCTTCGGATCAGACGAACAGAAGAAGAAATGGCTGCCCGAGATGGCAAGCGGCAAGATCATCGGCTGCTTCGGCCTCACCGAGCCCGACTACGGATCGAATCCGGGCGGCATGATCACCGTCGCCAAGGAGACCGCCGACGGCTGGGTGCTGAACGGGGCGAAGATGTGGATCACGAACGGCTCCACCGCTCAGGCGGCCATCATCTGGGCCAAGACCGGCAAGATCGAAGACCAGGGCTCGATCCGCGGCTTCATCGTCCCGACCGACACGAAGGGATTCTCGTCCAAGGATCAAAAGGGCAAGCTCAGCCTGCGCGCCAGCGACACCTCTGAGCTCGTGCTACAGGACGTCCGCGTTCCCAAGGACGCGGTGCTGCCCAAGTCCGGCGGACTGAAATCTCCACTGATGTGTCTCACGCAGGCGCGCTACGGAATCGCGTGGGGCGCCGTGGGCGCCGCGATGGCATGCTACGACGAAGCGGTGAGCTACGCGCGCAACCGGGTGATGTTCGACAAGCCGATCGGCGCGTTTCAGCTGCAGCAAGCCCGCCTGGCGGAGATGTTGACCGAAATCACCAAAGCGCAGCTCCTGTGCCTGCAGCTGGGTCGTCTGAAGGACGCCGGGACGATGACGCCACAGCAGGTATCGCTCGCCAAGCGCAACAACGTGAGCATGGCGACCGATGTGGCCCGGGAGACCCGTCGCCTGCTCGGCGCCAACGGGATTCTGGCCGAGTACCAGGCGATGCGGCATCTCGCGAATCTCGAATCGGTCTATACGTATGAAGGCACCCACGACGTCCACACGCTGATCCTGGGGCAGGAGATCACCGGGCTGAGCGCTTTCAATTGAGGCGGAGGTCCGGAGCATGAAGATCGCGGTCTGCATCAAACGCGTCGCCGACTCGGAAACACGCGTCAAGATCGCCGCCGACGGCACGTCGCTCGACGAAGCCGGCGTCAAATTCATCCTCAATCCCTACGACGAGTTCGCGGTCGAAGAGGCCCTGCAACGCAAGGAGAAAGCGGGCTCGGGCGAGGTGGTGGTGATCGCGTGCGGCCCCCAGAGCGCACAGGAAACGATCCGCACCGCTCTCGCCATGGGCGCCGACCGCGGCGTGCTGCTCGAGGCTGCCGTGCCCGCCGACGGCCTCGCCGTGGCGCGCGCGCTGGCCGCCGAGCTCAAGGACGGCGGCTACGATCTGATTCTCTTCGGCAAGATGGCGATCGACGACTACAACCATCAGGTCGGACCGATGACGGCCGAGCTGCTGGGACTCCCGTGCGTGACCTGTGTCGCCCATCTGGACCTGGCCGACGGCAAGGGCACCGCCGAGCGGGAGGTCGAAGGCGGCATGGAGGAAGTCGAGTTTCCGCTCCCCGCCGTGCTCACCGCGGACAAGGGACTCAACGAGCCGCGCTATCCGGCGCTCAAAGGGATCATGGCAGCCAAGAAGAAACCGCTCGAGGTCAAGTCGGCGGCGTTAGGCGCGGCCGGACTCGAGATCGTGGCGATGACGCCGCCGCCGGAGCGGAAGGAAGGACGCATCGTCGGTGAAGGCGCCGCGGCTGTCCCGGCGCTTATCAAGGTGCTGCGGGAAGAGGCCAAGGTCCTATGAGCCACGTCCTGGTGGTGCTGGAGCAGCGGGACGGGGCGCTGCGCAAGGTCAGTCACGAAGTGGTGACCGGCGCTCGGCGACTTGCCGATGCCTTGAGTGGGGAGGTCCACGCGTTGGTGCTCGGAGCCGGCGCGGTGCAGGGGACCGACGCTTCGGGCCGCTACGGCGCGGACAAGGTCATCACTGCGACCAACGCCGGGTTCGGCCAGTACGCACCGGAAGGCTATGCGCGGGCAGTGGCCGATCGGGCCAAGGCCGGTGGATATGGGGCGGTCGTGTTCGCGGCGAGCGCACAGGGAAAGGACCTGGCGCCCCGGGTCGCCGCACAGCTCGGCGTTCCGCTCGCGGCCGACGTGACCGACGTGGCTGTCGACGGCGGCAAAGTGACCGTGACCCGTCCCGTGTATGCCGGCAAGGCGCTGCTCAAAGTGAAAGTGAACGCCAGTCCCGCGGTGC
This sequence comes from Gemmatimonadales bacterium, assembly GCA_035249405.1. Lineage (GTDB taxonomy): Bacteria > Gemmatimonadota > Gemmatimonadetes > Gemmatimonadales > GWC2-71-9 > DASTHG01. The sequence continues at coordinate 7,232 of DATFGN010000205.1, read as the reverse complement.
TGTCGCTGCGACCCAACGTGTTCACGCCGGTAGAGCGGCCCAAGGCCGGAGCGGCGGAGACAGCCGCCATCGCGGGGGATGCCGGGCGCGTCGTCGTGAAGGGGATCAAGGCCGCAGCGGGCGGCTCGCTCGACGTCGCCGAGGCGCCGATCGTGATCTCCGGCGGCCGCGGCCTGAAGGAGCCGGCAAACTTCAAGCTGCTCGAGGAGTTGGCCAAGGCGTTCGGCGGCAAGGCCGCGGTGGGCGCGTCCCGCGCGGTGGTCGATGCCGGATGGCGGCCTCACGGCGACCAGGTGGGCCAGACCGGCAAGACGGTGAGTCCCTCCCTGTACGTGGCCGTCGGCATCTCGGGCGCGATTCAGCACCTCGCCGGTATGCGGACTGCCAAGGTGATCGTGGCGATCAACAAGGATAAGGACGCCCCGATTTTCAAGGTCGCCGACTACGGGATCGTGGGAGACCTGTTTGAGATCGTGCCGAAGCTGACCGAGGAAATTGCGAAGCTGCACTGATGATTCCTTCGCAATACCAACCGCCACTGCCGCTGGACCGGCTCATCCTCAAGCAAGGCACCGAGGGGGCGGGGGACAAGATGGATCTCGATGTCCTGTTCGTGGGCGCCGGGCCTGCGGGACTCGCCGGCGCAATCGAGCTGGCGCGGCTCGCCAAACAGGACGGAAACGAGCTCAACATCGGCGTGCTCGAGAAGGCTGAGGCGCTTGGCGAGCATTCCCTCTCCGGCGCGGTGGTGAATCCGCGCTCAATACGCGAGCTGTTCCCCGATCTCAAGGATGGCGACTTTCCCTTCCGGGGCCCCGTCAAGAAAGAATCCGTCTATCTCCTCACGGCCGGCAGCAAAGTGCGGCTCCCCACACCGCCCACGATGCAGAATCACGGCTACTACGTCGCGTCGATTTGCGAGATCGTGCGCTGGCTGGGCCAGCAGGCCGAGACGTTGGGCGTCAACGTGTTCACGGGCTTTCCGGCGGCCGCGCTGCTCACCGACGGGAACCGGGTCACGGGTGTCCGCACTGCCGCGTCCGGGTTGGGCCGGGACGGGCAGCCGCTCGGGTCCTACATGGCGCCCAACGATCTCTCGGCAAAGATCACGGCGCTGTCCGAGGGGACGCGCGGCCTCTTATCGCAGGCCTGGCTCGAGTGGCAGAAGGTCGGCTCCGAAAACCCGCAGATCTTCGCGCTCGGGGTCAAGGAAATCTGGGAGACCAAGCGGCCGCTCGATCGCGTCATCCATACGCTCGGCTGGCCGCTGCCGCGGGACGCGTTCGGCGGCAGCTTCTGCTATCCGCTGGAGCCGAATCTCGTGGCACTGGGCATCGTCGTGGGACTCGACTACGGCGATGCCGGTTTGGACATCCACGTGTTGTTGCAGCGGCTCAAGGGCCATCCGCTCTTCAAAGCGTACCTCGAGGGCGGCGAGATGGTCGAGTGGGGCGCGAAGACGATCCCCGAGGGCGGCTATTACGCGCTGCCGGCGCGGCGCTCGGGAGACGGCGTTGTGCTGCTGGGCGATGCCGGCGGGTTCGTCGACGTGCCGACGCTCAAGGGCATCCACTACGCGATCCAGTCGGGGATCTACGCAGCGCGCACGATCTTCAAGGCATTGAAGGAAGGTGACGTTTCCGCCGCGCGTTTGGCCGAATACGATCGATTGGTAGATGCGTCCTACATCGCGAACGACCTGCGTCGCACACGCAACATGCGGCTCGCGTTCCGGGATGGATTCTATTCCGGCGGACTCAAGGCGGGATTAATGACCGTCACAGGCGGCCGCTTCCCGGGTGGGAAGATCGTCATGCACCAGGACGCCGACGCGGAGCGCCGCGCGGATGGCGCTGAGCCGTTCACTCCGGACGGAAAACTCACGTTCAGCAAGGTTGACGCGGTCTTCAAGTCAGGGAACACCACGCGCGATACCGTCCCCAGCCATCTCATCGCCGCGCCGGACGTTCCGGCCGACGTCGCGCGCTTCTATTCCCACGTGTGTCCGGCCGGGGTCTACGAAGCCGTGGACGGCAAGCTGCGTATCAACGTGCCCAATTGCGTGGACTGCAAAGCAACCGACGTCCTGGGCCCGCGCTGGACGCCGCGCGAAGGCGGCAGTGGACCCAAGTACAAGCGCATGTAATCGTCTGCCTACATCCTGAAAAACAGCATCGGATTCGCCTGCGACGCCATGATCGGCGCCGCGAGCCCCAGCTCCTGCTTCACGGTGTTGATCAGGTCGAAGGCATCCCTGGCGGCGGCCGGCGAGGCCGTGAAGTAAGGCATCCCGCGCTGCTGCAGCCACTCGCGCACCACGACGGACTCCCCAAACAAATCGAGCCGCTCGGCGGGCAGAAAAATGTCGTGGATGGCGACCGGTGTGCCGGGACGCAGCCGCGGCAAGAGCGCGCTCAGGTACCAGCGGGCGAACGGCGCCGAGTGCGCGGCGTCGAGAAACAGAAAGTCGATCGAGGCGGGCAGGCGGTCCGGTGGCTGGGTCACGTCGCCCAGCGTGAACGTCCAGCGGCCTCGCGACAGGTCCTCCGGCACGACTTTCGTGGCGTGGTCGAAGATGTCGTAGGAATACAGATGGCCGGTCCCGTTGTCGCGCAGCCTGGCCAGCAGCCAGGTAGTGGACCAGCCACGGTCCGGCGCGATCTCGACCGCCACCGCGGGCCGGGCGTCCCGGACCAGCAGGTAGGTGACCTCGGCTTCGATGTCGTCGACCTGTGGTTTAAAGCGCCGCTTGAAGTGCGCAGGGATGCCGAGCGCACGCAGCACCGCGCTCAGCCCCCGATACGCCGCATACCGCTCCGCCTTCACGTCGCCGCGCACGGCGTAGCGACGGCGCTGCTCCTCCCGGACGCGAGCCAGGTCGGGAGCGAACCGCCGGTAGAGGGTGGCGACGAACTCGGGAGTCAGGCCGGCCCTCCTAGGGCAGCCGTGCGCGCCCCACCGTGTGCTCGTCGGTCACGAACCAGACCGCGTTGCCCTTGGGCTCGAACACCATGTGGCGCACGGTGCCCGCGCCGCTCGGAATCGGCACCGGTTCCGTAAACGTCGCCGTCTTGGGATCGAACCCGACGAAGCGGTTCGGCTGCATACCCGTCTCCACCACCCAGAGCCGGTCCTTCGCGTCCACGGTCATGGCATAGGGGCGGGAGTTCGCGGCTCCCGGCAGGGCCCACTCGCGCGTCTGCTCCGTCTTGGGATCGTAGGCGCCCAGGTAGCCGCCCGCGTAGTCCACGTACCAGACCTGGCCGTCCGACGTCCTGGCGATGCGGCGCGGGCGCGCGCCCGCGCGGGGCAGCGTGATCTCGCGCAGCGCGAAACTGGCCGGATCGACGGTCGCCAGCTTGTTGGTGCCGAACAGGTCGATCCAGGGCCGCCCGCTCGGATCGACGACGATGCCGTAGGGCCGGGCGTTCGCCGTCGGCACGGCGATGAGCCGGATCGCTCCCGTCGCCACCGTGAGCTTGCCGACGAAGTTGCTGCCCTGGACGGTGAACCAGATGTCGCCGGCGGGATCCCAGGCGAGCGTGTGCGGGTCGCGCGCCGCCGGGTCGGGCATCGGATACTTGGTCACCTGTCCCGTGGCCGGATCGAGCCGCCCGATGTGGCCGCCGCCATTGCCGGCGTACCACACGATGCCCTTCGGGTCGACGATCAGGTTGTGGGGATTCGCGGGCCGCGGCAGCTCGAAGCGCTTGAACTGACCGGTGACGGTGTCCAGAACACCCACGTAGTTGCCGGCCATGCCGCAGAAGAAGACGCGGCCGTCCGGAGCGACGTAGGCATCGCGCGTGAAGGTATTGGGCCAGGGAATCGGCCATTCCCGGATGTCGACGGCCGGCGGCGACGTGACGGGTACGAGTGTCAGTAAGGCGAGCCACGGTGCGATACGCATGCGGCCTCCAGGATCAGAAGTCCAGGCTCGAGACATCCAATATGATCATCGCCGCCCCGGAGGGGTTCTTTGCCCCAAAGGCGTAGAGTTTGCCGGCGATCGTTCCGAAGGTGGCGGTGTGCACGCCGCTCGGTTCGAGGTAGTTGCCGCGAAACGTCGGGTGTGCCGGGTCGGCCAGCGAATAGAACCAGAACCCGGAATTCGGACCGCTTTCCGTGCTGAACATGAGCAGCTTGCCGTCCGGCGAGACCTCGACGTCGCTCACAGCGCCCACATTGGCGACGATGATCGAATCGATAGCGACCGGCGCGCCGCTGCCGTTCAGCTGCCAGACCTTGAGCAGGCTGCCGGCGAGCCCGGTGCGCTGGAAGTGGTCCCACGTCCCCGTGTAGGCATAGCCGTTGGCAACCCAGACGTCGGAGGTGAACCGCGCCGCTTCGTTTCCGCCGCCCGAAACCGAGGCGAGCGTTCCCAGGTTCGTGCTCAGCTGCCACAGCCCCGAAACCATGTCGGACGCGTACAGCGAGCCATTGTAGAGCTGCACGCTCCAGGTGTAGGTGTTGCCGGCGCCGAAGCTGAGCGAGTCGATCAGCCGGGATGAGATGTCACCGGACAGCGTGCCGGAGACGTCGATCGCCATCACGCCGGCGTTGTAGTAGGCGGCGTACAGGATCTGGTTCGCTTCGTCCATCCAGAAGTTGTGCGTGCCCGCGCCCGCACGGTGAAAGAACGCGACTTCCTGAATGCTGTTCAGGTTGGAGACGTCCACGACGTGGATGTCACCCGATGACGAAGATCCGATCCCGCCTGGCCCTTCCTGTCCGATGAAGAGGTATTTCTTCTCGGGGATCGCCGGATTGTGGAACCACCAGGCGTTGTGCACCTGCCCGCCGGATGTGGTGACGCTGTCGACGAGAATGGGATTGGCGGGCGATCCGCCCTTGATGCCGTTTCCGACGTCATAGATGATGACGCCTGTATTCCAGGCGCATACAAACGCCAGTCCATCGCGGATGAACTGGTCGTGGATACCGTAATTGTCTGGGATCGCGAGCGACTTGACGAACACAGGGCCCACGACGGCGTTCGCGTTGAAGGACAGCGAGGCGCCGAGTCCCACGCTCGTCGCGCTGACCGCATTGGCCCCCGCGCTGTCGCCCAGGGTCAGCGTGGTTCGCGCCACGCCCGCGCCGTCCGTCTTGGACGACGTGACCGACAACGAGCCGCCGCCCGCCGTGACTGCCCAGGCCACGGTGACGCTTTCGACCGGGTTGTTGTACTGGTCCAAGGCGGCCACGGCGAACGGAATCGGGAGCGGTTGTCCCGGCGCGCCGTTCTGCACGTCGCCGGCGCTCTTCACGAGGTGCGTTGGCGCAGCGGCAAGCGCCGTCGCCGTGAACGTGACGGACGCGCCGCCGGCTTCCGCCCTTACCGTGGCCGCGCCGGCCGCGGTTCCGAGCGTCCGCGTCGCGGTCGCGAGGCCGTTGGCATCGGTCGTCGAGGACGGCGTGACCGTCCCGCCGCCGCCCGTCACGGTCCAGGTCACGGTGACACCGGCCTGCACGGCACTGGCCGCGTCCGTCACTTTGACGGCATAGGCTGTGGGCAGCGTGTGTGTGACGGTGTCGGATTGCGCGTCGCCAGCCATAACCGTCAGGACGTAGCTCGCCCCGGGTCCCGGTCCCTCACTGCAGGCCAATACCGCGGCCAGCACTACCAGCGTGGCGATTCGCTCGCGTCGCATCGTTCCTCGTTTCAAGGCATGGACATCGCGGACATGTCGTGCATCGCATCGGGCTGGTACCGGCCCATCCGCGGCATCGACATTCCGGCCGCAAGCCGTATGCCGATGGTAATCGATGCGCCGTGGGTGCGACCGTAGAACACCGTCGGATCGAATACCCCGCCGCCCGTTCGCGCGATCCCGATCCAGGACGCCTCGACGAAGGGCGAGCCGCGCACGGGGCCGCGGAGCACCGTCACGGCATTCCCGGCGGTGAGTACCGTCCACCGCGTGATGCCCAGAATCGAGTTCTCGAACAGTGGCCGCCGCGTGCGAAACCGGTTGCCGAACACCCGTTCTTCTTCGGGGCGCTCGGTCCGCTCCAACCGCACATATGGCCGGTGTCCGGGCATGGTCAGGGCTGCCTCGGCGAGCAGCGAATGAAACAGGAACGCGCCGCCGGCCGTGGATGTTCGGGCCCATTCGACGTGCCCATACCACCGGCCGTGCTCATAACGGGCCGAGGCGCTGGCCTTGCGGTCATCCGGCCCGGCGCCGGGCCGGTTTTCCGGAGACTGCACGTACGCGAGCGATACCTGCGCCTCGAGGCCGGCGTGCGGCACCACGGTGAGTCGCGCGGCCCAGGAATCGCCGAAGCGATCCCATTTCGGCCAGGAACCCGGGGCCACCGGCTCGTCGCCGTTGAACAAGGCGCCCTCGAGCGTCGCCGGGCCGGCGCGCACCCCGACGAGCGTCACGGCCCGCTCGAGAATCTGACTCCAGTGATGGTTGACGGGGAACCGCACCGTGGGGCGGGACATGGGATCGTCCGTCCCGAACGGCACAAACCCCTTGCCGGCCGCGACGAATACGTGCACGCGTCCATTCAGATTGCCGAGCAGGTCCGGGACCACGAGCATCAGCTCGTGGGCGATCGTGTGCGGATGGCGCCGGTCCTCGAAGCTCTCCCCCCAATTGCCGGGCGCGAGCTCCCCGTTGGGAATCGTGTACTTCTCGAGGTCGACCACTGCCAACAGGCGCAGCCGCCCGCCCAGGGCTGCGACGTGCAGCATGCCGACGGGCATCACGACCCGGTCTTCGCTCAAGGAGCGATCCCCGGGCACGATGTTGGTCGACACGAGCTCAGGCGTGGCCTGGGCGCCCCAGGACGCAGTCACACCCTGGGCCGCGACGTTACCGGCTCCGAGGGCGATGCCCATGAGGGCGCTCACCGCCTTCAAGGCGTCCGGGCCAGACTGAGGCGAATGCCGTCGACGATAAACTGGGCCGCGATGGCGAGCAGGACGAGCCCCATCAGGCGGGTCAGGATCCGCATCCCCGTTTGTCCCAGCCGCCGTTCCACGAGCGATGCCGCCGACAACGTGAGGAACGAAACGTAGGCTGTGAGCGCGATTGCGACGTACAGTGCGACGGTCGTGGCGGTGCGCTTCGATCCCAGGGCCAGGACCATCACGGTGGAGATCGCCCCCGGCCCCGCGAGCATCGGCACGCCGAGCGGCAGGATGCCGATGTCCTCCTTGGCGATCCCTTCCGCGGTTTCGATCGGCGTTTCCCGTTGATGGCTGCGCCGGGCCTGCA
>DATFGN010000204.1:0-5794 GCA_035249405.1 Gemmatimonadales bacterium | reverse complement strand
GACACGCCCTTCTCGATCAGAAACATCAGGTCCTTCTTGCCGCCGAACGCCGCCACCGGCAGCCCGCTCGAGATCGCCTTGGCGAGGCAGACGAGGTCCGGCTGCACCCCGAACCGCTCGGTCGCGCCGCCGGCCGCGATCGTAAACCCGGTCTTGATCTCGTCGTAGATGAACACGACGCCGTGCCGGTCGCACAGCTGGCGCACCTGCTGGAGGTAGCCGGGTTGCGGGAGCACGATGCCGATGTTCATCATCGCCGGCTCCATGATGAGGCAGGCGATTTCCTTGCCCCGCTCCACGAAGACCCGCTCCAGGTGCTCGGCGTCGTTGAACGGCACCACTTCGATGTATTTCGAGGCGTCCTTCACCAGGCCCTTGGACACGGGCGCCCGGGCCGGCCGCTCGCGCCCGCCCATGACATCGGCGTTGGGCAGGACGGAGAACATCACGGCGTCGTGATGGCCGTGGTAGGAGCCCTCGATCTTACAGACGACGTCGCGCCCGGTGGCCGCCCGGGCGACGCGGATCGCATCCATGGTGGCTTCGGTGCCGGAATTGGCGAACCGCATCGCTTCGAGATGGAACCGTTTGCAAATCTCTTCGCCGAACTCTACCGCCACCTCGGTCGTGACAGCGAAGTGCGTGCCGCGACTGGCGGCCTCGGCGATCGCTTCCACCACGCGGGGGTGGGCGTGCCCGACCACCATCGCCCCGAAGCCGTTGTGGAAGTCGAGATATTCGCGCCCGTCCTGATCCCAGATGTGGCTGCCGTGCCCATGGGTCACGTACAGCGGATACGGCTGCATTTTCTGGAACGACGACACGACGCCGAACGGAAGGATGCGCAGGGCGCGCTCGAACAGCTGCGCGGAGCCCTTGGTCCGCTCCAGCAAGCGGGGCAGCTCCGCTTCGCGAATGCGCTTGGCGCGCTCGATCAGATGATCGGCGGACGCGGTCGACGGTGAGGTCGTGACGGTCATGATGCGTTGAAGCCTGCTCGTGCGCGTGCACGTTGTCAACGAGGGGTAGCTGGCGGTCCCGTGGTTTGGCCTGCAATTTCCAGCCTGTCACGAGCCCCGAGGCGTTGTTTGAGCCAGCCGCCCCAGCCCGATGCCGTCATCAATGTCGATCATGTCTTCAAGCGCTTCGGCAGCTACGTCGCCGTGCGCGACGCCAATTTCACGATCGCCCGCGGCGAGTTCTTTTCCATGCTGGGGCCCTCGGGCTGCGGCAAGACGACCACGCTGCGCATGATCGCGGGATTCGAAGAGCCCACCGAAGGCCGCATCCTGCTCGAGGGACAGGACGTCTCCCACACGCCGCCCTACCGCCGCAACGTCAACACCGTGTTTCAGCACTACGCGCTGTTTCCGCACATGTCGGTGCGCGACAACGTGGCCTTCGGGCCCCGCAGTCAGAAACTGCCCGAGCCGGAAGTGACGAAGCGGGTCAAGGAGCTGCTCGAGGTGGTGCGGCTGGCGCATTTTGCCGAGCGCAAGCCGGCGCAGCTGTCCGGCGGCCAGCAGCAGCGTGTGGCGCTGGCGCGGGCTCTGGTGAACTACCCGAGCGCCCTGCTCCTCGACGAGCCGTTGGGCGCACTGGACCTCAAGCTGCGCCAGGCGATGCAGATCGAGCTGAAACGCATTCAGCGCGAGGTGAGCATCACGTTCATCTATGTGACCCACGATCAGGAAGAAGCCCTGACCATGTCGGACCGGATCGCGGTCATGAACGAAGGGCGCGTGGAGCAGATCGGGTCGCCGCAGGAGATCTACCACTCTCCGGCCAGTGTCTTCGTGGCCAATTTCATCGGCAGTGCCAACCTCATGAAGGCCACCGTCGCCGATGTGCGCGGCGACCGGGCCACCGCCGTGATCGCGCGCGACCATCGGGTAGAGATGGCCGCCGGCGATTGGGGCCCCAAGGCGGGTGCTGCGGCGACCGTGATGGTCCGGCCCGAGCGGCTGCGCCTGACGGCGAACGGGCAGGTCGAACGGGGCGCGCTGCCCACCACGGTGCAGAGCGTCGTGTTTCAGGGGCCGGTGGTCCGGTGCGCGCTGCGCTGCGCGGACGGAACCATCATCGTGGCCCACGTCGGGCCCGAGCACGAGCTGCCGGACGTGCGTCCGGGGCAGACGATTTACGTCAGCTGGGATGCGGATGCGGCCCGGCTGCTGCCGCCGGGTGATGCGAAACCCGGTGATATCGATGTCGACGACCGGACCACGGTCGAGCGGGCGTTACCCACCCTCTAAGGATTGCGAGATCAGCCATGAGTGACTCTCATCGTCCCGATGACCTGCCGCCGATCCTTCGCGGCGCCATCAACCGCCGGCAGTTCGTGGGCCGGTCCGCTGCGGCCGCCGGGAGCCTCGCCCTGGGCGCGAGCTGGCTGGCCGCCTGCAAGGGCAAGGACGCGGCCCGGAGCGCTGGCCCGCTCCGGATCTCCCAGTGGCCGCTCTACATCGACCCGAAAACAGTTCCGGATTTTCAACAGGCCACGGGGATCACGGTCCAGTACAACGAGGACATCAACGACAACAACGAATTCTTCGCCAAGATCGAGGAGCCGTTGAAGCGCGGACAGAGCATCGACCGCGACATCATTGTGCTCACCGACTGGATGGCCGGAAAGATGATCCGGCTGGGCTATATCGCCCCGCTGGACGACACCAAGTTTCCCAATCGGGCGAACGTCGTGGACGGCGTCATGAACGTGGACTTCGATCCCGGCCGCAAGTTCAGCGTCCCGTGGGTGTCCGGCATGACCGGTCTCGGCTACAACCCCAAGAAGACCGGCCGCGAGATCTCGAGTTTCAATGACATCTTCGACCCGAAGTTCAAGGGCAAGGTCACCATGCTCACCGAGATGCGTGACACCCTCGGCTTGACGATGCTCGCGATGGGGAAGGATCCCACGCACTGCACTCTGGACGACGCGAAAGCGGCTGCGGCCAAGGTCAAGGAAGCACGCGTTTCCGGCCAGATCCGATCGTTCACCGGTAACGATTACGCCGACGACCTGGCGGCCGGCAACATCGTCATCGCCGTGGCGTGGTCGGGCGACATCCAAGGACTGGCTGCCGACAACCCCGATCTCAAGTGGGTGGCGCCGAAAGAAGGGGCCATGCTGTTCTCCGACAACATGATGATTCCCAAGACGTCGGACCGGCAGGACCTCGCGATGGCCTGGATCAACTGGTGCTACGACCCGGCCCACTCGGCGCAGATCGTCTCGGGCGCTCCGTACATCTCGGACGTGAAGGGCGCCGGCGCCGAACTGGCGAAGATCGCGCCCGCGCTGGCGTCGAGCGAGCTGGTCAACCCGCCCGACGAGCTGCGGTCTCGGTTGCATGTCTTCCGCACGCTCTCGGACGAGGAAGACGCGGAATTCAACCGCATCTTCCAGGACGCCATCGGGGCCTAATCCGAGCATGGCGGGCACTGCAGCCGGAGGCGCCCGGCGCAATCCGTGGGCGCCGTATCTCCTGGTGTTGCCGGGGGTCCTCTGGCTGTTGGTGTTCTTCGTGGTGCCGATCGTCACGCTCGCCGGGACGTCGATCGCGGGCACGGGGCGTCCCTGGTGGGACGGGTATGCGCGTGCCTTCACGGACTACGGCGCGTTCATCCTGCGCTCGTTCCGGTTCTCGCTGCTCGCGACGCTCGTCGCCTTGGTGCTGGCCTACCCGCTCGCATTCGTGATGGCGTTCCGGGCAGGGCGCTTCAAGAACTTCCTGCTCGGCCTCGTCATCCTGCCGTTCTTCACCACGTTTCTGGTGCGCACCTTCGCCTGGAAGACGATCCTCAACGACGGCGGGCCCGTCGTCGGGTTTCTGATCTGGCTGCACCTGTTGCCCGCCGACGGGCGCCTGCTCAACACGAACTGGGCCGTCGTCGGCGGGCTGACTTACAACTTTCTGCCGTTCATGGTGCTGCCGATCTACGTCAGTCTCGAGAAGATCGACCGGCGGTTGGTCGAGGCCGCTCAGGATCTCTATTGCAGTCCGCTCCGGGCATTCGGGAAGGTGGTATTACCGCTCTCTCTCCCCGGGGTCTTCGCGGGTAGCCTGTTGACGTTCATTCCCGCCTCTGGCGACTTCATCAATGCCGAGCTGCTCGGCAGTCCCAACCAGCGCATGATCGGCACCGTCATTCAAAACCAGTTCCTCCAGGTGCACGACTATCCGCTCGCCGCGGCCCTGTCGTTCGTGCTGATGACGATCATCACGATCGCCGTCGTCGCCTACGCGCGCGTGCTCGGCACCGAAGATCTCGCCTGATGGCCGGCCTACACTCTGCCCCCGCTCCTGCACCCCTCGCTCGCCGCGCGCGCTGGCGTGGATGGGCGCTCGACGCGATCGGGGCGATGGTGCTGCTGTATCTCTTCCTGCCGATCTTCGTGATCGTCCTGTACAGCTTCAACCGGCCGGAAGGCCGGTTCAACTTCGTCTGGAAGGAGTTTTCGTTCGAGGCGTGGGGCGATCCCTTCAAGTACGCCCCGCTGGTGGATGCCATGAAGCTGAGCCTCAAGGTGGCGAGCATCTCGACCGCGGTGGCGACGGTTTTCGGCTCGCTGATCGCGCTCGCGCTGTGCCGCTACAAGTTCCGCGGCTCGGGGGCGATTGGCCTGCTGCTGGTGCTGCCGCTGACGACGCCGGAGGTCGTGCTCGGCTCTTCGTTGTTGTCCCTGTTCCTCGATCTCAACCAGCATATGGGGTTCACGACCATCGTGATCGCCCACATCATGTTCTCGGTAAGTTACGTGGCCCTCACGGTGCGGGCTCGCATCCGCGGTTTCGACTGGACGCTGGAGGAAGCCGCCATGGATCTCGGTGCGACGCCGTGGCGCGTGATCCGCAAGGTCACGCTGCCGCTCATCGCTCCGGGTATCGTCGCGGCCGCGATGCTGTCGTTCGCGCTGTCACTCGATGATTTCATCATCACGCTGTTCAACTCGGGGAGCGAAGTCACCTACCCGCTGTATGTCTACGGCGCGCGCCGCGCCGCCTTCCCGCCGCAGATCAACGTCCTCGCCACCACGATTCTCGTCAGCAGTCTGCTGCTCCTGGGCTTCACCGTCTTGTGGCAGCAGCGCCGGCTGAAACAGGCGCTGGTCGCGTAGTCCCATGGAGTCCCGTCGGCCCATCGAGCAGGCCTGCTTCTGGCTCGCCCGCCGGGCGCCGCGCGTCCCGGTCGCACTGGTTGGCCCCCGTTCGGTCGACGTGGTGGTCGTGGGGGCCGGGCTGACTGGCCTGTGGACGGCCCTGTTTCTGAAAGAGCTGGCCCCGGAGCGTGATGTCGTGGTGGTGGAGCAGGCGGTGGCCGCTTATGGGGCGAGCGGGCGGAACGCCGGGATGTTGTCGGAAACCGTCGACCACGGCCATGCCCTGGCCATCGAGCATTTCGGTGAGCCCGAAGCGCACCGGCTGGCCCGTCTCGGCGAGACGAACGTGGCCGAGCTGACGGCGTTCCTTGCCGAGCGGGGCATCGACTGCGAATACGAGCCCACCGGCCGCCTGATCGTGGCGCTGATGCCGGCCCAGCTCGACGACTGTCGCCGGGTCGTGGCCACGGCCGAGCGGCTCGGGCTGACCACCTTCACGCTGCTCGACAAGGACGCGGTGCGCGCGGAGGTGCACTCGCCGCTCTACCTGGGCGGCGTCGCGATCGCCGGTGGCGGCATTCTCGATCCGGTGAAGCTCGTCGACGGGTTGCGGCGCGAGGTCGAGCGGCTTGGGGTCACCGTGTACGAGCGCAGTCACGTCGCGGGGATCGAGCCCACGGCGGCCGGCGT
>DATFGN010000203.1:0-3321 GCA_035249405.1 Gemmatimonadales bacterium | reverse complement strand
CGATAGATGAGCGAGAAGACAGGACGCTCGTAGCGACGCACCAACTCGCGGAACGCGGGCTCGTTGCCATCTTTCGCCCACTCCACCACCTGCTGGTCGCTGGCGCCGGCGAGGTTGCCCGGCCTATCTTTCGCGCCTATGGCGCCGCTCCCTGAATCCGAGGTGCTTTCGCCGGCCGGTGGCTCCGCCAAACGATCCTACGTGCGCGACATGTTCACCGCGATCGCGCCGCGCTACGACCTCCTCAACCACCTGCTCAGTCTCACCGTCGACCGTCGCTGGCGCAAAGCCGCGGTGGCGCGCCTGGGTTGGGAGGCCAACCCGGCCGGGACCTACCTCGACCTCTGTGCCGGCACGCTGGACCTCGCGGTCGAGCTGGCGCGCCGGCCCGAATTTCGTGGCGCCGTGGTCGGGGCGGATTTCGTGGTGCCGATGCTCGCTCGCGGTCGCGGCAAAGCGACGCGCGCCGTTCCCGTCGCTGCCGACGCCCTCACGCTACCGTTCTCTGATGCGGCGTTCGACGGGGCGATGGTCGGGTTTGGCGTCCGCAATCTCGCCGACCTGGATGCCGGACTGTCCGAAGCCGCGCGCGTGCTGAAATCCGGGTCCCGATTCATCGTGCTGGAATTCGCGACGCCGCGTTTCGCCCCGCTGCGCGCGGCCTACCTCCTGTATTTTCGCCGCGTCTTGCCGACGATCGGTCGCGTAGTGTCGAAACATACGGACGCCTACTCCTACCTGCCAGAGTCGGTCCTCGCGTTTCCCGAACCGGACGCGCTCGCCGCGCGCCTCACCGCCGCCGGGTTTCGGAATGTGGCGTATCAGCGCCTGACGGGCGGGATCGCCGCGCTCCACTATGGCACTCGATAATCTGCGCGCCTTTATCGGCGCGATCGACGCCGCAGGCGACCTGCGGCGGGTGCACCAGCCTGTCTCGATCAAACTGGAGATGACGGAAATCGCCGACCGCGTGATGAAATCGCCGGGTGGCGGTCCCGCCTTGCTGTTCGAGCATCCCGTGCTGCCCTCGGGCGCTCCGTCGACAATGCCGGTCGCCGTCAATCTGTTCGGGTCGGAGCGTCGCATGGCCCTGGCGCTCGGCGTCGAGCGGCTGGATGACATCGGTGAGCGCATCGCGGAACTTTTGAACATCAAGGTCCCCGACGGCCTGCTCGGCAAGCTCGCCATGCTGCCGCGGCTCGCCGAGATCGCCAAGTTCCCGCCGCGCACGGCGGGCGGCCGCCCGGCCTGCCAGGAAACCGTGGTGCGCGGCGACGACGTGGACCTCACCCGCCTGCCGGTACCCGTGTGCTGGCCACAGGATGGCGGGCCCTACGTCACCCTCGGTGGCGTCATCACGGAGGATCCGGGCACCGGCACCCGCAACGTCGGCATGTACCGCGTGCAGGTCACCGGCCCGCGCACCGTCGCGATGCACTGGCAGCGTCACAAGGTGGGCGCGGCCCATTGGCGCCACATGGCGGAGCGGGGGGAAACGATGCCCGTGGCCATCGCCCTGGGCGGGGATCCCGCCAGCATGTACGCGGCGTCGGCGCCGCTGCCGCCCACGATCGACGAATACCTGTTCGCGGGGTTTCTGCGCAAGGAGCCGGTGCGCCTCGCCAAAAGTGTCACCAGCGATCTGGAAGTCCCGGCCGAAGCAGAAATCGTGCTCGAGGGGTACGTCGATCCGAAGGAGCCGCTGGTCCTCGAAGGCCCGTTCGGCGATCACACGGGCTTCTATTCGCTGGCGGACTACTACCCGGCCGTGCACATCACGGCCGTGACGATGCGCGACGACCCGGTGTGGCCCCACACCATCGTGGGCCGTCCGCCGATGGAGGACTTCTATCTCGGCCACGCCACGGAGCGGATCTTCCTGCCACTGCTCAAGCTGACCCTGCCGGAGGTGGTCGATTACCACATGCCCGCCGAGGGGATCTTTCACAACCTCGTATTTGTGAGCATCGACAAGCAGTATCCGGGGCAGGCCTTCAAGGTCATGAACGGGCTGTGGGGTCAGGGCCTGATGTCCCTGGCGAAGCTGATCATTGTGGTGGACCGGGACGTGAACGTGCGCGACCCCAAGGAAGCCTGGTGGGTGGCGCTGAACCATATCGACCCGGAGCGGGACGTTCGCTTCACCATGGGGCCGATCGACGTGCTCGATCACGCCAGCCGCGGGTTCACTTACGGCTCCAAGATGGGCATCGACGCCACGCGCAAATGGAAGGAAGAAGGGTTCACGCGCGAATGGCCCGACAAGATCGTGATGGACACCGCCACCAAAGCGCGAATCGACACCATGTGGCGGGAGCTCGGTCTGTGAGCACCGAAGTCGCGTCCACGCGCGAAGGGCAGACGTTCGGCGGCGAGAGTCTGCTCGTGCGCTACGTCAACTTCGTCAAGCTGCCGCATACCGTGTTCGCGCTGCCGTTCGCGCTGCTCGGCGTCGTGATCGCGTCGCGCGAAGCCCCGGTGACCTGGCGCGTGATCAGCCTCGTCGCGCTGGCATTCACGGCGGCCCGCTTCGTGGCGATGGGATTCAACCGCATTGCGGACCGCGAGCTCGATGCCCGGAACCCGCGCACCCGCGCCCGGGAGCTGCCATCGGGGCGCCTGAGTCTCACCCAGGCGTGGATCGCGGTCGGGCTCGCGGCAGCGGTGTTCCTCTTGGCGGCTTGGGCGCTCAATCCACTCTGTCTCACCCTCTCTCCCGTGGCGCTCGCGGTCGTGATGCTGTACAGCTATGCCAAACGCTTCACGTGGTGGTCGCATCTGTGGCTCGGCGTGGGCGATGCGATCGCCGGTCCAGCCGGCTACCTCGCCGTCACCGGACAATGGAGCGATCCCTGGTGGCTGCTGGTGATTCTGGCTGGGGCGGTGGCCTGCTGGATCGCGGGGTTCGACGTGTTCTACGCGTTACCCGACGAGGCCTTCGACCGCGACGCGGGCCTGCATTCCGCCGTGGTGCGTTTCGGGCGCGCGAAGAGCATCCTGTTCGCCAAGCTGCTGCACGGCGTGGCGATCGTGGCGCTCGTGTGGATGGGGTGGGCGATCGGTCTGGGGTGGGTCTACTATGCCGGCGTCGCGATCGGCGCGGCGATTCTCGCCTGGGAGCACCGCCTGGTGCGACCGGATGACCTGTCGCGGCTCGACGCGGCATTTTTCACCGCGAACGGGATCGTGAGCGTGGTCGTGTTCCTCGGTGCGCTCGTGGACAGACTTCTATGAAACAGGGGAACCGGGAAGGGGGAAGGGGGAAGGGGAAGGCTCGGCCATCGAACGCCCGACCCCTCCCCCTTCCCCCTTCCCCCTTCC
>DATFGN010000202.1:0-12701 GCA_035249405.1 Gemmatimonadales bacterium | reverse complement strand
GGGGCGCGCCACCGCTTCAAGAACGCACGCTTGCGCGCCTCGGAGACGGCCTCGTTCGCCACGTAGCGCGCGGCGACGACGGGCAGCTGGAAATCGTCGTCGACCATCCAGTAGTTCTCGCGCACGGCCTGGAGGTTGCCGAGGATGGCGGCATCGGGATGATCGAGGTAGCGTGCGGCATTCTCGCGGATCGCCTGGCCGCCGAGCGCCTCCTCGTGACTCACCTCGCCCGTGGGCGCGAGCTTGGCGAGCGCGGCGGCGATGACGTACTCGGCCATGGTATCGGACCACACCGGCTCCATCAGGAGCGCCGTCATCAGCATGTCGCGGCCGAAGTAGGTGGCGAAGTTCGGCAGGCCCGCCATCAGTTTTTCGCGCGACGTGAGCAGCTCGAACCCGCGGATCTCCCGCTCCAGTCGTGGGTCGTGCAGCGAGTCGGCGAAGCGCCGGAAGGCGTCGTTGAAGATCGCACCCCGCCCGAGCGGTGTCAGCGCCGGGCCGTCCGTCGCGATCTCGACCGTCAGCTCGAGGGGCCCAGCGTCCAGCGGTCGAATCGTCACGACGCGGCCGGCGAGGGTGACGCGCGAGCGGCGCGCGTCGCCGCTCAGCGTAAGCGTGAGATGGTGGTTACCGTCGAAGCTGGGCTGCTCGACGCGGATCGACCAGACGGTGGTCCCCCGCGTGGCGGTCAGTTTGGGCAGCAGCCGGTCGCGCAGGGCGGTCCCGTCGCGCGCTCCGAGCAGCGCCAGGGCTCGGCGCCGGTCGATGGCAGGCAGCCGCACAATGGCGTCGGTGAGTTGCGTCAACTCCGGGACAACAAACGGGGCGCCCAACGAGTCTCGCTGGCGGCCCGCGTACTGAAAGTCCCGCTCCACCCGCATGGACCCAAGCAGGAACAGGCCGAGCTGTACCGTGCCGCCCGCTGTGAACCGCGAGCTGAACACGCGGCGGCTGGTGGTGGCCCTGGTGGTTGCCGCGCCGCACCACGCCAGCCTTGCGGGGGCGCCGGTCGTGTCCCGGGCGCTGAAGCCGAGGCTTTCATCGAGCGCATCCGCCCACAGGTGGACCACGCGCCCGCTGTTCGCTTCCATATAGATCTGGATGGCGTTGCCGCGCGCGTCGCGATACAGGCGCGTCTGGTAGCCCGCGTACACGGCCGGATCGTCCAGGCCGGCCTCCGGGAACGCCACGTACGGCGGTACCGTGTCGCGCAGGGCGGTCTGGGCGGCCAGCAGCAGGGCGAGGACGCTCATGGGTCGCGGCAATCGTACGCCATCTTGGGTCTCCCGGCCAGCGCCTTCATACTTGCCCCCCCCAACGACCTCTCTTGACAGGTGCCGAATTCGGGGCGAGATGAGAGGGGAAAGAACGTGGCTCTTTCGAGCAACACCTTGCAGCGGGGGTGGTTCGATGGCACTGGCTCGTTATGTCGCTCCTGCGCTCATCGCTGGACTGCTCTGGGCAGTCCCGTTGCGCGCTCAAGAACCCACCGGAACGGTCACCGGGCAGGTGATCGACGTCGGCACGCAGCAAGGCCTGTCCGGCGTCGTCATCAGGGTCGTGGGGTCGCCCCTCGGCACGCAGACCCGGGCCGACGGCAATTTCACTCTCACCGATGTTCCCGCCGGTGCGCAAACGCTGCGGGTAACGCGGATCGGGTATGCGCCGTTCGAGCAGCCCGTCACCGTCACCGCCGGCGGATCGGCTACGGCGAACATCTCGATGCGCCCGCAGGCGGCGATTCTCGAGCCGCTGGTGGTGACCGGCTACGGCACCACGCGGCGGGAAGCCGTGACAGGCTCGGTGGCGACGGTCGACCCCGCGGTCGCGGAGGTCGGCGTGCAGACGAACGTCAACGGCATGATCGAGGGGCGCGTCGCCGGCGTGAACGTCACGACGAATAGCGGCGAGCCCGGAGCCGGCGTGCAGATCCGCATCCGCGGCGCGACGTCCATCAGTGCCAGCAACGAGCCACTCTACGTCATCGATGGCGTCCCGATCACGAATGTCGAGCCTGAAGCGGCCGGCTTCGGCGTCGGCGGCACCCCGCCGCTGCCGCGCAGTCCGCTGAACCTGCTCAGTCCGTCCGACATCGGGTCGATCACGATTCTCAAAGACGCTTCGGCGACGGCCATCTACGGCAGCCGGGGCGCCAACGGGGTCATCCTGATCGAGACCAAGAAGGGCGCGGCCGGCGGGGCCTCCTTCGCGTACGACTCCTACGTGGCCACGGCGTCGCCGTACCGGTCATTCGACGTGCTCTCGGGGGACGAGTACCGGCAGTTCGTTCAAGCTCAGGTGGCGCTCTATAGCATTGATACGACTGTGGTCGGTCCCGATACGACGTTTACGACCCATGGGCTGCCTCCGTCATCCCTGAGCAATCTCGGGCCGGCCAACACGAATTGGGCCCAGGCCGTGAACCGCTCAGCCATCACACACAATCACAACCTGTCGTTTGCCGGTGGCAGCGACGTGACGCGGTATCGCGCCTCGCTGAATTTCATGAACCAGCAGGGCGTCCAGCTGAGCAGCGGCTTCCGGCGCATTCAGGGTCGCCTCAGCGCCAACCACTTCGCGCTGAACAATCGCCTCCGCCTCGGGCTCAATGTCACGACCTCGCAGGCGAACAACGACTATCTCGCGTATGAAAACACCGGCGGGTTCGAGGGCGGCGTGTTCCAGAACATCGCCGTCTTCAATCCGACACAGCCGGTCACGGTGACCGATTCCACCGGCACGCACTTTTTCGAGATCGGTCCCGGCTCGCAGTCGGTGCGCAACCCGGTGGCCCTGGCCGAGCAGATCCAGGACTTCGGCACTACCAACCGAACGCTCGGCAACGTGTCCGCGGAGCTGGACCTCATCCACGGCCTGACGGGATCCATCAACGTCGGCGTGGACAAATCGAGCGGCATCCGGCAGATCTATCTTCCCAAAGCCAGTCCGGTGGGAGCACCGTTCAATGGGCTGGCGCAACAGAGCAACCGCGATAACACCTCCAAGACGTTGCAGACCCAACTGACCTACACCCGGCAGTTGGGCGACGAGCACAGCATCGACCTCGTGGGGGTGTACGAGTTCTCGCAATACCGGATCGAGCAATTCCTGGCCGAATCGCGGGACTTCCTCACCGATGCGTTGGGCTTCAATGGCCTGAACAGCGGTGCCGTAAAGGTGACGCCGCAGTCGTTCCGCACCGACGAACGGTGGATTTCGGTCATCGGCCGCGCTGCCTACTCGTACAAGAACCGGTATTTCGTCACGGGCGTGCTGCGCCGCGACGGCCGGTCCTCGTTCGGCGCCGACCACAAGTGGGCGACGTTCCCGGGCATCTCGGCCTCCTGGCACATGAGCGACGACCCATCCATGCCTCGCGGGCCGTTCTCCGATCTGCGCCTGCGCGCCGGCTACGGCGTCGTCGGGAACCCCGGGGTGCCGCCCTATTCGTCGCTGATCACGCTGGAAGCCACGGGTGGCGCGAAGTATGTCTTCGGTGACGCGCCTGTCGTCGGCATGGCGCCGGTGCGCAATCCCAACCCGGACCTGCGCTTCGAGAAGACGTCGCAGTTCAATGTCGCCATCGACTACGGACTCATGGACAACCGCGTGTCGGGCAGCCTCGAGTACTACGTCAAGAACACCTCCGACCTGCTGCTCGAAGTCCCCGTCCCGCAGCCGGCGCCGGTGTCCACACGGATCGAAAACGTCGGCAAGATCCGCAATCACGGCCTCGAGCTGTCACTCGACGCGCTGCTCCGGTCCCAGCCCAGCATGACCTGGCGGGCGGGGCTCGTATTCGCGATGGAGCGGAACAAGGTCATCGACCTGGGCAACTACACGTTCCTTACGAGCGGCGACGTCAGCGGCCAGGGGCAGTCGAACCAGAAGGCGCTGCGCATCATTCCCGGCGAGCGGCTGGGCACCTTCTACGGACCGGAGTTTGTCGGCATCGACGCGAACGGGAAGCAGTTGTTCAATGACTATGACGCCAATGGTGTCGTCATTGGGCAGACGATTGCTCCGCTCGCGGATGACTACCGCGTCATCGGCAACGCCTACCCGGACTTCACCCTCGGCCTGCACAGCACCATGAACATGGGCAAGTTCGACTTCAACATTCAGTTCGGGGGTTCGTTCGGGCAGGAAGTGTTCAATAATACCGCCCTCGTGTATGCCACCAAGAGCAACGCCCTGCAGAGCAAGAATTTCCTGCGTGAGGCCCTGAACGATCCGACCGACATCCGCGAGCCGGCCATCTTCTCGTCGCGGTGGGTCGAAGGGGCTTCCTTCATGCGCCTGCAGAACGTGACGGTGGGGTACACGTTCAATCTCCCCGGCCCCCCGGGAGCCCCCCGGTCGGCCCGTATCTACGTATCCGGCGACAACTTACTGCTCCTGACCGGTTATTCCGGGCTCGATCCGGAGGTCCATGCCGAAGCGGGCCTGGCCTCACGCGGCTTAGATTACTTGAGTTATCCTCGTCCTCGGACCTTTACCGCCGGCGTGCGGCTCGCGTTTTGAGAGGAGACCACCTGTGAACAAAGTGATCAGAGTCCTGGGGCTGTCTTCGCTGGTGCTCCTATCTCTTGTCCCGGTGCAGGGGTGCACTGATCTCAGCGAGACCCCGTCCAGCTCCATTACACCGGAGAATTTCTACCGCAATGAGGCCGAGGTACTCGGCGGCCTGGCGGCGGTGTATGCCCAGCTCCGGAGCACGTTGGATGACTACTGGTATGCGACGGAGGTCAGCTCGGACGAGATGGTCGTGCCCACGCGCGGCTCGGACTGGTATGACAACGGCCAGTGGCTCGAGCTGAAGCGCCAGAGTTGGACGGCGTCGAGTCCGTCGACGCTCGCGTTCATGAATGGCTCCTGGAACGTCCCGTTCATCGGCATCGCGCGCGCCAACGTGCTGCTCGACGCGCTGACGCGGGTGACCGTGCCGAATCAGGGCACGATCGTGGCCGAGCTGCGCACGCTGCGCGGGTTCTACTATTACCTGCTGATGGACATGTTCGGTGGCGTGCCCATCGTTACGGATATCGAGATCAAGCCTCGGGCCCGCAACACCCGGACCGAGGTGTTCGATTTTATCGAGACGGAGCTGTTGGCGGCCCGCGCGGACCTGCCGGACAACTGGCCGGCTGGCAGTAACGGCCGCCTGACCAAGGGCGCCGCCGACGCCATCCTGGCGAACATGTATCTGAACGCCGGCGTGTGGCGCAAGGACGCCGGAGTCAGCGCGACGTCCTACAACACGTGTCTCGGCGTGACGGTCTCAGGCGGCGCGGATGCCTGCCAGGCGGCGATTGACGCCGCGGATCGGATCATCAATTCCGGTCAATATTCCCTGGCCGCGAACTACACCACCAACTTCGTGTACAACAACCAGACGTCGCCCGAGAACATCATGGTTGTGAAGTTCCTCAACCAGACCGATCTGGGACTGAACTTCGTGATGCGAGCGCTGCACTACAACCAGTACGCCCCCTCGCCCTGGAACGGGTTCGCGACGATGGCGCAGACGTACAACGCGTACGACGCGAACGACGCGCGCCGGGGAGAGACCTGGCTGGCGGGTCCGCAGGTCAACGTCGAAACCGGGCTTCCAGTCAACGACCGGCAGGGGAATCCACTCGTCTTCACCCCGACGATCGGCGATGTGACCGCTGCGACCGAAGGGGAAGGCGCCCGCCTCTACAAGTGGCCGGCCGATCCCGGTCACGTCGAGCAAAACAATGGCAATGACTTCGCCTACTTCCGCCTCGGCGAGATCTATCTCATCAAGGCCGAAGCGCTGAACGAGCAGTCGGCGGGAAGCGCTGCGGCGCTGCTGCTGGTGAACGCGCTGCGGGCTCGGGCCTTCAATCCGGCACAGCCGCGGGCCACCATCGACCGCGATCAGCTGCTGCAGGAGCGGCTGTTCGAGCTCGGCGGCGAAGCAAAACGGCGGCAGGATCTGATCCGGCACGGCCACTACACCGATGCCTGGGAGTTCAAGACGGCCGGAACACCGAATCTCATTCTGATGCCGATTCCCCAGACGCAGCTGGACGCCAACCCGCTGCTTGAGCAGAACCCCGGCTACTAGTTGACCCACCCCGTGGCCCGGGGTGCCACCATAGCCTGCTCCCGCTCTCGGGAGCAGGCTATTTGGTTTTTGGTGGCCGGAGCCTGCCTGCTGGCCGGCTGTGCCAGCCGGGACCGACAGGCCCGGGGCCGGCCAGTCGACGGCCATTTGTTTACGCTGTTGCCCGCCAGCGCCACCGGCGTGGACTTCGCGAACCGCCTGCGCGACACGCGCGAGCTGAACGTCTTCACCTATCGCAATTTCTATAACGGCGGCGGCGTGGCGCTGGGAGATCTCACCGGCGACGGGCTCCCCGAGCTGATGCTGACCGCGAATCAGACCGGCAACACGCTGTACCTGAACGAGGGCGGATTTCGGTTCCGGGACGTGACCGCGGCCGCGGGCGTCGGCGGCAAAGGCGCAGGCGCCTGGGCCACCGGCGTCACGTTCGCTGATGTGAACGGCGACGGCCGGCTCGACATCTACGTGTGCTACGCCGGCCCGATTCCGGGCGCGCGCCGGGCCAACGAGCTGTACCTGAACGAGGGGCCGAACGCGCAGGGCGTGCCGACGTTCACCGAGCGCGCCGCCGCCTGGGGCATCGCCGACGAAGGTTTTGGGACGCAGGCCGCCTTTTTCGACTACGACAGGGACGGCCGGCTCGATCTGTACCTGGTCAACAACTCGTCCCGGCCGATCGCGACCCTGGGGTCGAGCAACATCCGCGCTGCGCGCGATTCGCTGGGCGGGCACAAGCTCTATCACAACACCGGCAGTCGGTTCGAGGATGTGAGCGCGCGGGCGGGCATCTACGGCAGCGAGATCGCGTTCGGCCTGGGGATCGTGGTGAGCGACGTCAATCGCGATGGCTGGCCGGACCTCTACGTCTCGAACGACTTCTTCGAGCAGGACTACCTCTACATCAATCAACGGGACGGGACGTTCAAGGAGTCACTGCAACAGGAGCTGCCCTACAGCAGCTACTTCTCGATGGGACTGGACATCGCGGACGTCAACAACGACGGGTGGCCGGACATTTATGTCACCGACATGCTGCCCGAAGACGAAGCCAGGCTCAAGACCACGTCCCAGTTCGAGGATTGGGACGTCTACCAGGAGCGGGTGAAGAACGGGTATCACCACCAGTTCATGCGCAACATGCTGCACCTCAATAACGGCAACGGCACGTTCTCCGACATCGGCCAGATGGCGGGGGTGGCGCGCACCGACTGGAGCTGGACCGGCCTGATCGCGGACCTCGATCTGGACGGGCAGAAGGACATCTTCGTGACCAACGGGCTCGCTCGCGACGTGACCGCGCAGGATTACCTCTCATTCCTGGCGAGCGACCAGACCATGCGGAGCGCCGTGAGCGGGCGCCATGTCGATTTCCTGGGGCTGGTCCACGCGATGAGCTCCACGCCGCTGCCTGATTACGCGTTCCGGAATACCGGGGACCTGAGCTTCACGAATGCGAGCGCGGCCTGGGGCGTTAACACCCCGAACTTTTCCAACGGCGCCGCCTATGGAGACCTGGACGGCGACGGTGCGCTCGATCTGGTGGTGAACAACGTCAATCAGGACGCGTTCATCTACCGGAACAACGCCCGCACGCTCACCAAGAACCACTACCTCCAGATCGCCCTCCTGGGCGACGGCCCCAACCGCTACGGCGTCGGGGCGGCTGTCACCCTCCGCAATGGGGAGCAGCTCTTCTTCCAGGAGCTGGATCCGTCGCGGGGATTCCAGTCCAGTGTGGACTATGTGCTCTCATTCGGCCTCGGCAGCGCCGATACGGTCGACTCGGTGACGGTCGAATGGCCCGATGGGCGCGTAAGCCAGCTGCACGACGTCGCGTCAAATCAGCGGATCACCATTAAGCAAACGGATGCACGGATTGCCGGACCGCCGGACCGCCGGACCGCCCGTCCGCCCATCTTTACAAACGTCACGGACCAGACCCGGCTCCCATTCGTGCATCACGAGAACGCATTCGTCGACTTCAATCGCGAGCGGCTGATCCCGAAATTGCTGTCGACCGAAGGACCCTACCTGGCCGTGGCGGACGTGAATGGCGACGGTCTGGAGGACGCCTTTCTCGGCGGGGCGAAGGACCAGCCGGGCGCGCTGCTGCTGCAACAGTCCGACGGCCGCTTCCTGCCGAGCAACGAGGCCCTGTTGGCCGGCGACAAGATTTCGGAAGACCTCGGGGCGGTCTTCTTCGATGCCAACGGCGACGGCCGCCCCGACCTGTACGTGGTCAGCGGCGGCAGCGAATTCTCGGCCATGGCACCGGCGCTCACTGACCGGCTGTACATCAACGAAGGACGCGGCCGGTTCCGGAAGGCGACCGGTAGCCTGCCGGTCGAGTACGAGAGCGGATCGCGAGTCGTGGCCGCCGACTACGACGGCGATGGCGACATCGA
Organism: Gemmatimonadales bacterium; assembly: GCA_035249405.1. Taxonomy (GTDB): domain Bacteria; phylum Gemmatimonadota; class Gemmatimonadetes; order Gemmatimonadales; family GWC2-71-9; genus DASTHG01. The sequence continues at coordinate 4,202 of DATFGN010000202.1, read as the reverse complement.
CCTGTTTGTCGGCGGACGACTCGTGCCGTGGCGGTACGGCAGTAGTCCCGCGAGCACGCTACTCGCCAACGACGGCCACGGCCGCTTCACGGATGTGACCGCCCAGGCCGCGCCCGACCTGGCCCGGATCGGCATGGTGACCGACGCCCTGTGGAACGATCTGGACGGAGACGGCCGGCCCGAGCTGGTCGTCGTCGGCGAGTGGATGCCGATCACCATCTTTCGGAACACGGGGGGCGGGAAGCTCGCGTTGGCGCCGGTGCCGGGTCTCGAGCGCAGTCACGGGTGGTGGAACCGGATCGTGGCCGCCGATTTCACGGGCGACGGGCGCGTCGATTTCCTGGTCGGCAACCTGGGCTTGAACGCGCGCCTGCAGGCCAGCCCGACCGAGCCCGTGACCATGTATGTGAAGGATTTCGACGGTAACGGCTTCGCCGAGCAGATCGTGTCCTGTTACAACGCCGGAAAGAGCTATCCCATGGCGCTGCGCGACGACCTCATCAAGGCGCTGCCGTACCTGCAGGCACGCTACCCGAACTACAAGGCGTACGCGACGCAGCAGGTGACCGACATCTTCTCGTCCACCGAGCTGGCCGGTGCGGAGCTCAGGCAGGCGTACACCTTCGCGACCACGCTCGTCAAGAACAACGGCGACGGCTCGTTCACGCTGCTACCGCTGCCACGCGAGGCGCAGATCGCCCCGGTGTATGGGATCCTGGCCTCCGATTTCGACGGGGATGGCGCCTTGGATGTGTTGCTGGCGGGCAATTTCGACGGGGTGAAGCCGGAGATCGGACGGCTCAGCGCGGGCTACGGATTGTACCTGCGCGGGGATGGGAAGGGTGGCTTCACGGCGGTCCGCACCGTGGAGAGCGGGTTCTTCGTCCCCGGACAAGCGCGCGACATCCAGCGTCTCCGGACGCGGCGTGGCACTCGCTACGTCGTCACCCGCAACAACGACCGGCCACTCGTGTTCCGGGTGGGGCCCTAGTGCTTGGTCTTGATGAGGATGACCCCGTTGGCGCCGCGCGCGCCGTACATGGCCGTGGCGGCAGCGTCCTTCAGCACCTCGACGGAGGCGATGTCGTCGGAGTTGAGTCCGGCGAGGTGATCGTTCATACCAGGCTGGATCACGATCCCGTCGACGACCAGCAGTGGCTCGGTATACTCGAGCGATGTGACGCCACGAATGCGCAGCGTGAGCCGGCCATCGGCAGTGCGGGTCACCGTCAGGCCCGGAACGCGGGCGGCGAGCAGCTCTTCCACGGGCTTGGATGGATCGCGCGCAATGTCCTCCGCCGTCACGGTGGCCCGTTCGGACGGTGTCGGGGGCGGGGCAGGTGGCTTGGCCGCATCCTGAGGGGTATGGCGGGCACAACCGGCCAGCCAGCCGGCAATGAGCGAAGCGGTCAGCAATCTCTGCGCGGACAACAACCACATACAGCCTCCAAGGCCTAGTGGGGCCGTCCCAGATCGGAATATACAGGATACCTTGATTCCCATGCGCACCTCACTGCTCCTGCTCGCGTTGCTCGGTAGCCTCAATCGACCCGCGGTGCTGGCCGCCCAAGCGCCGGCCGATCGCCTGATCGACTCCCTCCTCGCGCGCATGACGCTCGAGGAGAAGTTGGGCCAGTTGAACCTGCCCCCGGTGTTCGGCCGGCTCTCCCCGGCGCAGACGGACATGGTGCGCCGAGGGCTCGTCGGCGGCTTCCTGGGCTTCGACGGCGCGGAGGCGACCCGTGACGTGCAGCGCCTGGCGGTAGAGCAGTCGCGGCTGCACATCCCGCTGCTGCTCGGCCACGATGTCATCCACGGCTACCGGACCATCTTCCCGATTCCGCTCGCTGAAGCAAGCACCTGGAATCCGGAGCTGGTGGAGGCGGCAGCCCGTTCCGCGGGGCGCGAGGCACGGGCGGCGGGGCTCAACTGGACCTTCGCCCCCATGGTCGATATCGCCCGCGACCCGCGCTGGGGCCGGATCGCGGAGGGCTCAGGGGAAGATCCGTATCTCGGCTCGGTGCTGGCGGCCGCCCGGGTGCGCGGCTTTCAGGAAACGCTGCTCGCCACCGCGAAGCACTTCGCCGCCTACGGGGCGGCCGAGGCGGGCCGGGATTACAACACCGTCGACGTATCCGAGCGCACGCTGCGCGAGATCTACCTGCCGCCTTTCCAGGCGGCGGTGAACGCCGGGGTCGCTTCCATCATGTCGGCGTTCAATGAGATCGGCGGCGTGCCGAGCACCGCGAGCCCCTGGCTCACCGACACGGTGCTGCGCCTGCAATGGGGATTCAACGGCTTTGTGGTGAGCGACTGGACCTCGATCGAAGAGCTGCGCGCGCACGGGATCGCTGCTTCGCGGGCGGAGGCCGGGCGCGTGGCCCTCGCCGCCGGCATCGACATGGACATGTCCAGCGGGATCTACGTCGACAGTCTCCCGGCGCTGGTGCAATCGGGCCGGGTGCCCATGGCCCAGGTGGATGCGGCCGTGCGGCGCATCCTGCGCGCGAAACAGCGGATCGGCCTGTTCGCGGATCCCAATCGCGGCGTCGCGGCCACTGCGCCGCCGCTCGATCGGGATTTGGCGCGGCGCGTGGCCCGGGAAGCGATCGTCCTGCTCAAGAACGAGCGTGCCCTGCTTCCCCTCGGGGCAGGGACCAGGACGATCGCGGTGATCGGCCCGCTCGCGTCCGACACCGCTGCGCCGCTCGGCCCCTGGCACGCGCGCGGACAGGCCGGCGACGTCGTATCCGTGCTCGCCGCCATCCGAGAGCGGGCAGGGGCCGCTACCACAGTGCTCCACGCGCCGGGGACCGGGCTCACGAACGGCGATACCACCGGCATCGCGGCGGCGGTCGCCCTGGCGCGGCGGGCGGACGTGACGGTCCTCGTGGTCGGGGAGCCGGATACGATGAGCGGCGAGGGGGGCAGCCGGACCCGGCTCGACCTGCCCGGTGCGCAGGAGCGGCTGCAGCAGGCCGTCGTGGCCACCGGGAAGCCCGTCGTGCTGGTGCTCATGAACGGCCGCCCGCTCGTGCTGTCGTGGGCCGCGGAGCACGTTCCGGCGATCCTCGAGACGTGGTTCCTGGGCATCGAGGCCGGCCACGCGATCGCCGATGTCCTGTTCGGCGACGTGAACCCGAGCGGGCGGCTGCCTGTGACCTTCCCACGATCCGTCGGGCAGATCCCGATCTATTACAATGCCAAGAGTACCGGTCGCCCGGCCGTGGAAAGTCAGCACTACACGTCCAAGTACCTGGACAGCCCCAACACGCCGCTCTACGCCTTCGGCTACGGCCTCAGCTACACGACCTTCGCCTATCGGGATCTGCAGATCCGCGCCGCGCGTCTTGGCGCCACGGACACGCTCGTAGTCACGGTGACGGTCGCGAACACCGGTTCCCGTCCGGGTACCGAGGTCGTCCAACTGTACGTACGCGACGACGTGGGGAGTGTGACTCGCCCCGTGCGCGAGCTGAAGGGATTCCAGCGCGTCGCCCTCGAGGCCGGCGCGGCGCGCACGGTCGAGTTTCGAGTTCCCGTTCGCGAGCTAGGGTTTTGGGGTGCGTCGATGCAGTACGCGGTCGAGCCGGGCACATTCCGTGTGTTCGTCGGCACCAACTCGACGGCAGACCTGGGCGCCGGGTTCGAGGTGATGACGCCGTGAGCGCGCGGCTCGCCGTACTCGTGTGCGCGCTTGCGCTCGCGTCTCTGGCCGGGGCCGCGTGTCACCAGCGCTCGGCTGATGCCGACGAGCCTGCCCCGGACCTGGGACCGCGGGAGGTTCACTTCCCAGGCGTGGATGTGATCCGGATGCCCGGTGGCGGGGTGCTGATTCGCATGGTCGGTGGCCACATTGTCGGCCAGGAGCCGCTGTTCGTCATCGATGGCACACCCACGATGGTGGACCCGAGACGGGGAATCGATTGGCTCACCCCGGAGCAGATCGCGAACATCGAGGTCATCAGGGATCCGGCCAGGACGGCGATCTACGGTCCCCGCGGGGCGCATGGCGTGATCCTGGTCACGACGAAGCGAAACCGCTAAGCCAGAGGTCCCGATGCCGGCCCGGCCGTACATTCTCGCAGAGACGACGTGGCAGTCCGTGCGTGAGCTGGGGTGCGAGGTCGCCGTGCTTCCCTGGGGCGCCACCGAAGCGCACAACACGCATCTCCCCTATGGCACCGACAACATCCAGTCCG
>DATFGN010000201.1:0-8039 GCA_035249405.1 Gemmatimonadales bacterium | reverse complement strand
GACGAGGACGACGCGTGGGACGGCGTGTGGGACGTGGCCACGACGATCGACTCCCTGGGCTGGACGGCGGAGTTCCGCATTCCCCTCTCGCAGCTGCGCTACGCCAACAAGCCGGTGCACACGTTCGGGTTTGCGGTGTGGCGCGACATCGAGCGCTTCAAGGAGCGCGTGAGCTGGCCGCTGTACCATCGCCAACAGTCGGGCTTCGTCTCCCAGATCGGGGAGATCACCGGCATCGAGGGCATTTCCTCCCCGCGGCGGCTCGAGGCGACACCGTACATCGTCGCCAAGAATGACGAGACACCCAGCGGCTCGGGCTACGACCGGACGCAGCACTTCACGGCCGGCGCCGATTTCAAGTACGGCGTGACCTCGAATCTCACGCTCGACGGGACGGTAAACCCCGATTTTGGCCAAGTCGAATCGGACCCAGCCGTGTTGAACCTCGGCGCGTTCGAGACGTTCTTTCAAGAGCGACGCCCGTTCTTCATCGAGGGCATCGGGTTGATGCGGTTCCCCGTCAACTGCAACGTCGTGCGTGACTGCGGCAGCGAGAATCTGTTCTATTCGCGACGCATCGGCCGCTCCCCGCAGCTCGGAGATCTGTACTACGATCCGGCTTCTCCCACGTCATCGACGATCCTCGGAGCGGTCAAGCTCAGCGGCCGGCTGCCGAGCGGGTTGTCCATCGGCGTCCTCGACGCGGTAACGCAGCGTCAGACCAACCCGGCGAATCAGACCATCGAGCCGGCCACAAACTACGCCCTGGTTCGCGCCAATCAGGATTTCCGCAATGGGGAGACGGGGATCGGCGTGATCGGCACGGCGGTCAACCGGTCGTTGGATGGTGACAGCCGCGACTTCCTGCGCGGCACGGCGTACGTGGGCGGGGCCGATTTCCGGCACCGGTTCAAACAGGGTCGCTTCGAATTCAACGCGTCGATCACCGGCAGCCGCGTTTCCGGCTCTCCCACAGCCATCACCAGTACGCAGACGAACGCGACGCACTACTACCAGCGGCCCGATGGGGCGCTCCGCCTCGATACGACGGCGACCTCCCTGTCCGGTCACGCCGAGCAGGTGCGGTTCGGCAAATTCGGCGGCCCGCTCATTCGGTTTGAAACCAGCCTGCAGCGCGTGTCGCCGGGCTACGAGATCAACGATATGGGGTTCCTGCGGCGGGCGGACTGGCAGGAGCAGGCGACGTGGGCGGCGCTGCAGTTCCAGAAGCCGACCGCGGTCTACCAGCGCCTGTTCTGGAACTTCAACGAGTGGAACGATTGGACCATGGCCGGGCTGCCGCTCGAGCATGCCGTGAATACCAACGTGCACACCGAGCTCAAGAATCACTGGTGGCTGCATCTGGGCGGTACGTACGGCAATCTGGGCAAGACGTATTGCGACCGTTGCGCCCGAGGCGGCCCAGCCGTGCGGAACTCTCGCTACTTCGCACCCTGGGGAGGGGTCCAAGGAGACGGGCGCAAGGCGATTGTCCCCTCCGTGTGGTTCAACTACTTCCGAGCGGACGAAGGCCGGTCGACGTTCCTCAACGTCAGCCCTAGTGTCGATCTGCGTGTTTCGTCGCGCTGGACCGGGTCGATCGGGCTGAGCTGGTCGAAGAACCTGGACAACACCCAGTGGTACGGGAACTTCACCGATACAACGACGCACTATACGTTCGCGCACCTGGACCAGCGCACCGTGAGCCTGCAGTGGCGGCTCAACTTCATCGCCACGCCGAACCTATCGGTGCAGATCTACGCTGAGCCGTTCGTGAGCAAGGGGCGGTACTCGGACATTCGGGAGCTGGACAATCCGCGCTCGGCCTCCTACGCGGGTCGGTACCAGTCGTATTCGGACACGGCAGTGACCAACAACCCGGCCCAGTTCAACTTCAAGCAGTTCCGGTCCAATTCCGTGCTGCGCTGGGAGTACAAGCCGGGGTCCACGATTTTCCTTGTGTGGACACAGGGTCGTGAGGACTTCGCGCCGTTGTACGGGAATCGCTCGTTCCGTGGGGATTTCTCGGACCTGTTCAACTCACACGCGAACAACACGTTCCTGATCAAGATGAGTCACTGGTTCGACTGGTAAGACAGACGGGGTTGTGGGGACGGGGGGACGGGGGGGTCCACCCATCCCCCCTTCCCCCCATCCCCACCTCCCTATTTCCCTTCTCTCGGCGGCTCCCACAGCTCGAAGCGGTTCCCCTCCGGGTCGATCGCCCAGCCGAACTTCCCGAACTCCGACTCATCCACCTTGTCGTCCACGGTCACGCCATCGGCTCGCAGCTGGGCCAGCATGGCGGACAGATCCGCCACGATGTAGTTGACCATGAACGGCTTGGTAGAAGGATTGAAGTAGGTCGACTCCTGCTTGAACAGGTTCCACACCGTTGCGCCTGTCCGCTCGGGAGCGTCATGATGGCGCCAGAGGAACTGGCTCCCGCCCCATTCCTCGCGCTTGACGCCCAGGTGAGCCTCGTACCAGGCCCCGAGGGTTTTGGGGTCCAGCGCCTTGAAGAACACCCCACCGATCCCCGTCACGCGTTGCACGTCCACCTCCCGTTGATGTTCAAACCGCAACCAGGGAAGACGGTAGCCTTGGCTAGCGCGATCCGTTGTTCAGGTAGGCTCGCGCGGAACTGAGCACGGTCGCCTGGGCTTCGCCCAGCGATCCCTCGAGTGAAGCGCCGGCGGCCTTGTGGTGCCCGCCGCCGCCAAACTTCTGCGCCAGCGCTGCGGAATCGACGTCACCGAGCGAGCGGAACGACACCTTGATGCGCCCGTTGGCGATCTGGCGAAACAGCAACGCCAGGCGCACGCCGGCAATCGAGCGCGCGTGCTCCACGATGCCGTCCAGATCGTCGGGCGTGACCTCGTACCGCTCCAGCGCCCCGGGAGGCACGGTCACCCAGGCGAGGCCCCGCTCCGGCTCCACGACCAGCGTCTGCAGCACGTCGCTCAGCAGCCGGATACGACCTTCCGGCGCGCTCGCGTACACGGCCTCGTAGATCGACTCCGGATCGACGCCGTGCTCCAGCAGGGTCGCTGCCACGCGCAGCGCGCGGGCGGTCGTGTTCGAGAACCGAAACCCGCCCGTATCGGTGAGCAGTCCGACATACAGCGCCCGCGCCGCATCGGGCGACAGGGGCCATCCCAGCTCGGACGCGAGATCGAACACCAGCTCGGCCGTAGCCGTCGCCTCCGGAGCGACGAAGCGGGGGCCCGCGGGGAGCGTCCCCTGACTGACGTGGTGGTCGATGCAAACCACGGGCACACCACGGTCGCGTACCGCACCGGCCAGATCGCCCAGACGGCCCAGGTCCGAGATGTCGAGCACGACCACGAGGTCCGCGCGGGCGATCTCCTTGGCGGCGCGATCGCTCGCATCCGCCCCGTCCGGCAGCAGGAAGTCGAACCGTTCGGGAACGCCCGTCGGATTGGTGATCACGGGATGGACCCGCTGCGCCCGCAGCAGGTGCCACAGTCCCACCTCGCTCCCCACACCATCGCCGTCGGCGTTGACGTGGGTCGTCAGCGCGACCCGCTGCCCCGGCTTGAAGACGGCGGCGACGGATCGGGCGGCGGCGGCACGATCGGGAGGAATGGGCACGGTCGTGGGAGGCATGGCAGAAGATAAATACGTCGAGGAAAAGACGTCGAGGGGAACCGTGCCTTGACGATCCCCCTCGACGATGCTCCTCGACGCCTCTCTCTTGACGCCTATTTTTTCAGTTCGTTCTGCAAGACGGAGTGCTTCCGGCTGTAGCCGAAATAGATCACGAAGCCGATGATCAGCCACACGACGAGCCGGAGCCAGGTGTCGCCCGGCAGGGTGAGCATCAGGCCGAAACAGCACACGATCCCCATGATGGGCACGAACGGCACCAGCGGCGTCTTGAACGGGCGGTCCAGATCGGGCCGCTTGCTGCGCAGGATCCAGACGCCGGCGCACACCAGCACGAAGGCCAGCAGCGTGCCGATGTTCACCAGCTGGCCCAACAACTGCAGCGGCAACAGGCCCGTCGCGAGCCCCACGGCGATTCCCGTGTAGATCGTCGACAGGTACGGCGTGCGGAATTTCGGGTGGACCTTGCCCGCCCATTTGCCGAGCAATCCGTCGCGCGACATCGAGTAGAAGACACGCGACTGACCCAGCAACATCACGAGGATCACCGAGCCCAATCCCAGCACGGCTCCGACGTCGATCGAAACGCGCACCCACCACGGCGCGCCGATCTTTTCCATCGCGTAGGCGACCGGGGCGGGAAGGTTCAGCTCGGTGTAGGGCACCAGGCCGGTCAGCACGGCTGAGACCACGACGTACAGAATGGTGCAGATGGCGAGCGAGCCGAGGATGCCGATCGGCATGTCCTTCTGCGGGTTCTTCGCCTCCTGAGCCGCGGTGGAGACGGCATCGAAGCCGATGTAGGCGAAGAAGACGAGCCCGGCGCCGCGCAGCACGCCCGACCAGCCGAAGGTGCCCCATTCCCCGGTGTTGGGGGGAATGAATGGTTTCCAGTTGCTCGGCGTGATGTGCGCCAATCCGACGAAGACGATCAGCAACACGATCGTGACCTTCAGGATCACGATGAAGTTGTTCACCCGCGCCGATTCCTTGATCCCGATCACGAGGATCGTGGACATCAGCGCCACGATGAACACGGCGGGGAGGTTGACAATGGCCCCGGTGAGATTGAGCCCCGCATGCGCGCACCCGGGCGCGGCCATCGTTCCCACCTGGGATGCCGTGCACCACACCGTCGGGGACGCGGCCAGGGCCGCGGGAATGTGAATATTGAACAGGCCGAGCAGTGAGACGAGGTGGCCGCTCCAGCCGACACCGACCGTGGCCGCGCCCGCCGCGTACTCCAGCACCAGATCCCAGCCGATGATCCAGGCGACCAGCTCGCCCATGGTGGCGTAGGAATAGGTGTACGCACTGCCGGCCACGGGGACCGCGCTCGCCATTTCGGCGTAGCACAGTCCGGCGAACGCGCAGGCGATGCCCACCAGGGCCATCGAGATCGGCACCGCAGGGCCGGCGTGCAGAGCCGCGGCCTGCCCGGTGAGCACAAAGATGCCGGCGCCGATGATGGCGCCGATGCCCAGAGTGACGAGGTTGAGCGGGCCCAGGGCCCGCTTGAGCGACGATTCGCCGGCCGCATCTGCTTCGGCGCGCAGGGCCGTGATGGACTTGGTTGCCCACAGGCTCATAGACGGGATTCCCCTTCCGCGTGGAGATGGACCGGCAAACGGCTCGGCTAGACTAGGGCCCGGGTTGGGGGGTGTCAAGCATTAGAGGCTGTAGTTGGGCGCTTCCCGCGTGACGACGACGTCGTGCGGATGCGACTCCCGCAATCCGGCGCCGGTGATCCGGATGAACTCCGTTTCGGTGCGCAGCGACGCTATGTCCTTCACGCCGCAATACCCCATGCCGCTCCGCAATCCACCCACCATCTGGAACAGCACATCCTCTACCGGCCCACGGTATGGCACGCGTCCTTCGATCCCCTCGGGGACGAGCTTGGAAGCACTGACTTCGCCTTCCTGGAAGTAGCGATCCGCCGATCCCTCCTCCATGGCGGAGAGACTCCCCATGCCGCGGATCACCTTGAAACGGCGCCCTTCGAGCAGGAACGCTTCGCCGGGGCTCTCCTCCGTTCCGGCGAGCATCGAACCCATCATGACGCTCTCGGCGCCGGCGGCGAGCGCCTTCACGATGTCGCCGGAGTATTTGATGCCGCCGTCGGCGATCACGGGCACGTCCCCGGCTCCGCGCACTGCATCCACGATGGCGGTGATCTGCGGCACCCCGACGCCGGTGACGACCCGCGTGGTGCAGATCGATCCCGGTCCGACGCCTACTTTGACGGCGTCCACTCCCCGCTCGACCAGCGCCCGGGCTCCGGCTTCGGTCGCGACGTTCCCGCCCACGAGTTGAGCCTCCGGGAATTTCTCGCGCAGGCACGCGACGGTATCGAGCACGCCAATCGAATGGCCGTGTGCCGAATCGACGACGATCACGTCACACCCCGCGTCGAGCAGCGCCTTCGCGCGCGACAGAGCATCGGGCGTGCCGCCGACCGCGGCCGCGACGCGCAGCCGGCCATGCTGGTCCTTGTTGGCGTTGGGGTGCTGGCGGCGCTTGAAGATGTCTTTGATGGTGATGAGACCCCGCAGGACGCCATGCTGATCGACCACCGGGAGTTTTTCGATGCGGTGTTGGCCCAGGATCCGCTCGGCCTCGTCGAGCGTGGTGCCGACGGGGGCGGTGACCAGTTTGTCCTTGGTCATCGCTTCGCGGATGGGGCGATCGAGCGCGCGCTCGAACTGCAGGTCCCGGTTAGTGATGATCCCGACGAGCGTCCCCGACGAGTCGACGATCGGCACACCGGAGATCCGGAAGCGCGCCATCAGCTGGGCCGCTTCGCGCAGCGGGCGGTCGGGACCGAGGGTGATCGGGTTGATGATCATGCCCGACTCGCTGCGCTTGACGCGGTCCACTTCGGCCGCCTGGCGATCGATCGGCATGTTCTTGTGAATGACCCCGATGCCGCCGGCGCGGGCGATGGCCATCGCCATCTCGGCCTCGGTCACGGTGTCCATCGCCGCCGCGACGAGCGGGATCGGGAGCGCGATCGCGCGGGTGAAACGGCTCGCGATGTCCACGTTGCGCGGATGCACGGTGGCATGTCGCGGGACGAGGAGCACGTCGTCGAATGTGAGAGCGGGGGTCTGGCGGAAGGTTCCCATAGCGGAAGTTACTCGGAGGGCGGCCGCTCCTCAACCTCCGCTACGTCACATGCGCTCCAGTACCTTCTGCGCGAATGCCCGCGCTCGTGATTTGAGCCCACCGGCGCCGCTGAAATCGCTGATGGTCAGGGCCAGCTCGTACGCCCCCTTCACCACGACGAGGTTCCCGCGCGTCTCGCCCGCCGGGAGCCACTGGGCGCGATCGCCCACCCCGCCGACCGCTTCGGATTGCTTCTGCGCCGCGAGAAAATCGTACATCCGCGTCGAGCCCTGGGAGACGCGGAAGTCCACCGACACGCCGCGGAACGCGTCGCCCGACGCGGGCGCCAGGGCGCAGGTCTGGCTGGTCGGGGCATGCGGACGGAACGTCGACGGCTGATCCAGCGCGCTGGACGCGTCGGCTTCGGAGATGTACCCGCAGGCGCCCTGGGGTCGTGCGGCCGTCGGCGCGGTCGACGGTGCCACGGTGACGCTGTCGCCGCCGGACGCCGCGCCGCGCCTCGCGTCCTTGGAGCAAGTCCACAGGGCGAGCGCAATGAGTCCCGGCAGGACCCGCTTCACGACTTCGGCGTTTCCTCCGGCGCCGCCGGCGCCGGCTCCTCTTCCGGTTTCTTCCGCACTTCTTCCACAGCCGCTTTCCCCGCCGCCGCCAACCCGCCGATCAGCTTCCCCGCCTTCCCCACCGCGTCCATCGTGCCCTTGATGATCGTGATCGGCACCCGGCCCGCCCGCATCGTGTCCTCGAGCGTCTCGGCCACTTTCTGAAACGCCGGTGCCCCCGCGGGCCGCTCGGCGTACTTGGACTCGAGAAACTCGACGTAGTCGAGCACCTGGTAGACCTTCTCTTCGGACAACGTCTCCAGCTTGCGCAGCATGCGCTCCCGGAGGATGTCGTTCATGGCTGCACCTCGAGCGAAACCAGATCCACGACCGGGTTGCCGATGAAGCGGCTGCGCCCGGTCCGCACCCGCACCGTGGCCTGCACCATCGCGAGTGGCCCCAGTCCTTCGACCGTGGCCCGCTTCGCCTGGGGAACGACGACATACACGAACCCGCGCTCCGGCATCGGCCCGCGCGCGAGGAGATAGGTCGCGCCGTTCGGAATGTCGGGCCGCAGATCGTCCGCCGTCCGCAGCGCGATCGCCTGGAGCGTCCAACGCAGCGTCACGCCGACGTAGCGGTCCGGCTCGGCGCGCAGCTCCGCGGCGCTCACCCCAACCAGGACCCCGGCCGGTGCCGACTGGAGATCCGCCGTCTTCACCCATCCCTCGAGCGACACCC